>JAPVXR010000003.1:0-300000 GCA_027214385.1 Cryomorphaceae bacterium 1068
CTTCTTACCTTCAGATGGAGTCAAAGAATTACTAGACAATGAAATAGAAAAAAGAAATACGCTTGCCATCAAAACCTAAACTGCATTAAAACGCAGTTTAGCTAAAACGTTGTGTGCAAGCTAAAAAACTGAAATGACAGAATACAAAACAAGAAAAATAAGCTTTAGAGAATTGGTCAAAATAGACAATTGGCAAGTAAAAATTTATACGATTTCGAAAATCGGAGAATTCAACCACCCTATTTTCTATAATAATGTTATTAAACAACTTCCTAAGTGGCTAAAACAGGAAAATAGCTTTAATGCATCTAATGATAAAATTGCCTTTTTAATCTTACATGCAGGTACAGAAGGCATCTTTTCATTGATAAATTGGTGGATTGACAAGTATATGCTGCATACGAATATATATTTGACTAATCCTGAAAAACCAAATTTATTTGATAGAATATCGGGTGATGGACTTGCACCATGTATTTGGGAACTAGAAGTCATCAATCACGAAAGGATAGCATGGATGAACAATGTTTTAAAGAAGTTTCCCGAACCTCATTACGACAAATACTTTAATGACACCATTAGTTTGGAAGTATGAGAAATGAACCCAAAATACGTTTCGCTCAAAAAAAGGACCTACCTAATTTGATTGACTTATGCACTCTGCATGCAAGTTTCGAAAAAGCTGAATATGAGGCTAACGGAAAAAAGAAGCTATTAGACAAATATCTGTTTTCAAATAATCCCAGTTTATTTTGTTTAGTTGTAGAAGATGAAAGTCAACTTATTGGTTATGCAACTTACATGAAACAATTTTCTACTTGGGATGCATGCCATTACATCTATATGGATTGTTTATTCTTGACTGAAGAATCAAGAGGTTATGGGCTTGGTGAAAAATTAATAGAGAGAATTAAAAAAGAAACACAACAATTAGGCTGTAAACTAATCCAATGGCAGACACCAGTCTTTAATACTAGAGCTATGAAATTTTACGAAAGAATCGGAGCGTTCGGAAAATCAAAAGAACGATACTTTTTAAAAGTTAAATAAAGCCAGCACACAACATTGAGTAAAATGGATAAGCTCCTGACGTCGCTTACGACATCTTACTCTGAGCGTTGGTGGTAATAAAAAAATGACAAGACTGCTTACATTCATATTGATGTTCGTTTTGGTTCAAGGCACTTGTCAAATTGGTGCATCGTTTCCATATTTTTTGTCATCTCCCAACGACCGATTTTATTTAAAGTCAATTCCTTTTGCTAGTCAGCTGTGGGAAGACCAAGGTCGTACAGATATTTTCAATTCATCCGACTCTTTGTTGCTGTACTCAATTCCAAAATATTTTCCTCCTCAGGGAATCGTATTAGGCAATGACGGTGCGGCAATTTTAATTGTTAAGTACTCGATTTATAATGACGACGAATTTGACGAAAGAGCTGTTTTATACTATGATGAGGGGAAGATTGCAAAAACCTACTTGGTCAACCAGCTCGTTCAGAAAAACTTAGACGACTACTATTATACTTTGTTCTATGATAGCTGGGAAGGCTGGGAATGGGATAATGGCCGATATATATTCCCCGATTCAATAACTGCTTATAAAGCAAAGCTGCTTGAATGGCCTTTTTATACTGATGGTGAAACTACCTTTTTAGCAACAAAAGATTTTGAGCTACTTCAGTTCGACCTGAGAACAGGAAACATGATTAATCGTCAACGCATTGATAATTCAGAAGAGATCGTGGACAGACATTTCCATGAGCCTAAAATCATAAAACCTGAATTCAATTGGCCAGGTTCAAAATTACCGCTGCTTTCAAACGGCGATGAATACTACAAGTCGTTTGAGAATGAGTTCGATTACAAGTACGACGGAGTAATGAAAAAGGACAAATACAAATATTATCTTCTGGAATTGAATTGTCTCATAGACCTTACAGGCGTTTGTCTTCAAGTAGAAGCCGATTTTGAAGATTCAACCTTGAACAAGCAAATTGAAGATTTCTTTTTAGGTCAAACATTCGATGAAAATTCCATCCCTGATATAACGGAACAATGGTATTTCTATCAAAAGGATTATTTCAGGAAGTCTGACACTCTGGTAGCCATCAATGAAAGAATAGAAGAAAAGAAACAAGAGCGAAAGCATGAACTGTGGCGCATTAAACAAGATACGCTGGATGGTGTCTACATCCCGAAGGATCTTAAAGACTGTCTCAGCGAACTTGACAAACTTCTGACCGAGAATAACAGGGAAAAATTTGGGGAAACTATGCCAGCCGATTATCACATGGGCTTAGGGACAAATCTTCGAAATCGATGGGGACTTTGGTCAAGCTCCAGACTCAGAGAATACTTTTTAGACCTTGGCGTAACTCACCCTGATGATATGTCCTCTATTATTTTAGACGGTTATCATCTATACTTAAATGAAAATGAAATCGCTTTGGACAGGCTGCTCAGTAGATATTTTTTAAAGCCAAGGCCAAAGCTTAAATTGCCTAAAGATTATGAAGAACAAGAAAAATAGAAAAGACTACCCACAACGCTCACTGTAAAGTGCATACCCTAAGGGATACGCACCTTACAGTGAGCGTTGTGGCAAGCAAAAAAATCAAAACTTATGAAATACAAATTTGATCAGAAAACAAAATTTACATTCCAAAATTTAATCGTTCTCTCAACCATTTTTATAGTTCTCTTATGCGTTTCCTGTAAGGAGGAATCCAACTCGTTGGAAAACACAGAAAGTGAATTAATAACGAAAATAAATGCTGTTCAGGAACAAGTGATGGCACAAGGTAATATGACAGAAGTAGAGGAACAGGCATTATTAAGTTTATGCAGCATTGTGTCCCATAATGACGGTTTGGCAACTTATACTACTGACAATAGTATGGTATTAAAAGATGTAGAAATTGCCCCCGTATATAATGGTTGTGAAGGCCTCTCAATAGCAGAAACAAGAGAGTGTTTTAACAATAAAGTATCGACATTTATTAAGCGAGAGTTTAACTTGAGTGTATCTCAAGATTTAAATCTCTCAGAACCAAAGCCGGTAGAAGTATTTTTTATAATCAACGAAAATGGAAATTTAACCGGCATGAAAGTGAGAGATTCAGAAGTAACCGTTCAGGCAGAAATCTTAAGAGTGCTTAGAAAAATACCTGTGATGAAGCCTGCTACCCACAATGGGGAAAGTGTTTCCGTATTGTGTTCCATCATAGTTTCATTTGGAAATAGTTTAGAAGTTGATTTTGTCCATGTTCCCGAAAGACCCGATTAATCTCTTAGTTAGGTGCGTTAAAGGGACATAGTTTACAAAGTTAAAGGCACATGGTTTACACTTTTTTAGGAGGTGATTTAAGAGAATATTAAACTTACGTGAACTCCAAACCTGACGGCAACAATGCGACTGCAAAAGACAGGTAAAGTCGACAATAATTTAATCAGTTTGGTATTAAAAAAGAATGAGAGGGAATTAATCCTACACCAAAGTCCGTTTAGATTAATTGTGGAACCCGGTGATCAGGAAATCCTTAGAACGAGAAAGTAAGCAGTTAAGCTTAGTTTCTACATGCTTTGATTTCTTTAGTTAATGTATTTACCGCCCAATTAGTGGGATGAGAAATTTGATGACACGGGATTACCGGGCTTTTTTCCATAAGCTATGATGCCCCGCAATTAGAAGGGCTGATTATACATCAACTAATAGATCGAAGAGATATCCATTTTCCTCGCGACTAAAATCTTCAAAAGTTTCGATTTGTTGATCGATTAGAGATGCATCTGCATCGGAAACATCGCCGGATCTTTGATCTAAGCGTCTTTTTAAAACTTGTGGGTCAGCTTGGCAATAGACAATTTTAAAATCTAGCTGCTTTTTCTCTGCTAGATTCATCGCTTTGGATCGCATTTTCCTATTGTCAAACCTGGCATCGAGGATTACGGATATACCAAACGATGAGAGAAAATCCGCCAGCTCAATCATCTTATTATACGTGGCTTGGCTTATCTCGGAATTGTAAATTTGTTCCGGGCCTTTTTCATAAAGCGGTACTCCCGTAAGGTGTTTTCTAAGCGCATCAGAACGTATGATCAGAAATTGTTTTTCCGCAGCAATTCTACGAGCCACCGTGCTTTTGCCCGAACCCGATAAACCACTGGTAATCCAAAGTTTCGCTTTCTGATCTGTGGCGTATGATTCTGCAAGATCAAAGTAGGCTCTGGCTTCCGCTCTATTTTCGTCTTTTTCTTGGTCTGTAATTTCTGAATTGTCCGAACGAAAAGAAATGACCTTACCGCGGATATATGCCCGCATACCGGCATAAAAATTCAAGAGCGCTGCTCCCTCATAGTCACCACTCTGTTCAAAATATTCGTTTATAACCCGCGTGGCAAGGCTGAATTGTTTTCTGAAATGCAAATCCATGACCAGAAAAGCCAGATCATAAACCACATCAATATTTCTAAATTCTTCATTGAATTCGATGCGGTCAAAAAATAGGATCTCGCCCTTGTAGAGACAAATATTATTCAAGTGCAAATCACCGTGGCATTCCCTGATTTTTCCCGATTGCCGTCTTGCATCAAAAAGGACTTTATGCTCATTTATAAAGTTAAGCGTGAACTTTTGAATGCGCTCAAAACTCTTCTCAGAAATACACTTGCCTTTATACTTATCGGTTTGAGCAAAATTCTGAAGCGCTATTTTTCTGATATTTCCTACAGAAGCAAAGCTGTTAATCTCCTCACTTGAAACGCCTTTTTGATGCAGTCGGGCTAGTTTTTGCGCTAGCTCAGTAAAAAGTTCAGCGGTAAAATCTCCTCTTTCTACAATGCGTGAAAGTATTTGCTCCTGCTCAAACTCCTTCATTTTTAAAACGTATTCAACGACTCTTCCCTTTTGCTGAAAACTGAATTGGCCGTCCTTTTCATAAATGGGAACTACCTCGAGGTAGAGTTCAGGAGCGAAAATGGAATTGAGACGCAATTCTTCTTCACAGTAAAATTTTCGTTTTTCTAAAGAGGTAAAATCCAAAAAACCGAGATCGAGGCTTTTTTTCATTTTGTAGGCATAATCTCCACAAAGGTAAACATGCGAAATATGCGTTTCGAGATGTTTGATATCTGCATTAGTCTCGTGCGGATACGATTCAGAATCCTTAAGAAAGTCCACTATTTCCATCATGCTTAAGCTACGTATTTTCCATTGATTTCATTATATCCGAGAGTACGAAAATTCTTGAGAGATGGGAGAGAGGCTTATCGCGTATATCAGAGAAGGTCGAGTTCATGGGTTTGGCCACTTAGCGAGCAAAACAAATCATTGACAAGTTAAGTGAGGTGAACGCTACAACTCTTCCTTCTATTGGGTTTATCGGAATGTCGTGGTTAAGCAAAAAATGAAAGCATCGACAATCTTATTGGCGGTGATCTTTAATTCTGCAGCTGGTCAAGTATGTTATCACTGGATTTGAACCGTTTGTGCTTAAGCCGAATCCCGAAGGTTTTGGCTTCTGCTCGAAGATGTTCGCACCCATTAAATTGACCTGACAGTTGGTATTGGCTGCATTATTATTTGGTGTACTCTGCTTTCTCCTCAACGATTTACGGTTCGTTATAAATAAGAGAGCCGCTACTCTCTGATCTTTCAGAAAGAATGTAGGTCCGGTGTGTTTCTCAGCAGGCATCGCTATTGACTCCGACGGAAGGGTAGGGGGCAGTTCACCCTCCACTCCATCAATTCAAACTAGAAACCCTTCGGTAAAAGGAATATCAGGGAATTAAGACTGTTTCAACCTGCGGCTGTCTTGCGAGCGAAAAGTGGTAAAATCTGAGACTATTCTGTTAGCCTTCAACCGGGATTTTACGCTTTTTGGCCAAGCGTCTTCACCGAAAGGTGCCGGATACCTTAAAGAAGATTTTTTCTATATTCAAATTTCATTTCTAAACCTATGGAAGTCCGCTGGTTATGTTTGTCATTTTGGTGTTTTCTGTCAGCAGCTCTTTCAATGATGGCTCAGAATGATGTACCGCTTGATACAGAATCAAAGAAATCGGAATCGGGACTACCCTTTATCGAGTATTACTCGCCCGAACGGTACGATGCATTAACCCAAAACTGGGGCGCAGTGCAAGACAGTCTCGGCATGCTGTACTTTGCAAATGGGGGAGGTGTGCTTATTTACAATGGTGTGACTTGGGAGCTGATAGAATTGCCCAATAAAACCCACACAAAATGTATCGCGATAGACAATAAGAGCCGAGTCTATGTGGGCGCTTTTGGAGAATTCGGGTTTATCGAACCCGATGAGTTGGGGCAATTTCAGTACGTTTCGCTTTCCGATTCATTGCAAGAATCTGATCGGGACTTTTCGACCATTTGGACCGTACTTGCCGCTGACGACGGTATTTATTTCAGGAGCACGGAGGCCATTTTTAGATGGGACAATGAAAAATTAAAAGTCTGGAAATCCGAAGAAAACGAATTTCGCTTTTCCTTTGTCGTCAGAGGGAAGTTCTATGTTATGCACAATTCGCAAGGCATGATGTCTATGGGAAATGACGACCTCGAGTTAATTCCGAACGGTGAGTTTTACGTCAAAAAGGGAGTAACGGTAATGCTTCCATATCCACCAAATAAGCTGCTCGTAGGCACGCTAAAAGGTTTTTACATTCATGACGAAAATGAGATAGTCCCTTTTTACAACGAAGTTGAGGATTACCTGGTAGAAAGTTTTCCCTATGGCGGCATTGTTCTAAACGACGGAACATTTGCCATAGCTACACTCAATGCGGGTTTGGTCGTAATAGACAATGAAGGGAAGCTAAAACTCTTGTTGAATGACAATGAGTACTTGGGCTCCTTGGAAGTATATAATTTATTTCAAGATAAATCGGGGATACTTTGGGCTTCCTTGGGCAAAGGTATCGCTAAAATAGAGTATCCCTCACCGTTTACCTGCTTCGAGCACTTAAACGGAAACTTCAGGGCTTTTGCACTTACCCGGTACAAGGGAAAACTATATGCGGGGACGGATATTGGACTATTTGTTCTGGAAACCGACAAGTCGGGCAAGGCACAATTTGAAGGTGTTTTGGATATGAACAAGCGCATTTGGGATTTGCATGTTTTCGAAGATAGGCTGATGGTAGGAGGAACCGGTGGTATATATGAAATAAAGGACAACGAGGTAAGCCGCATTCCCACTGAAAATATTTCCAAATTTCGGAGATCTCCACTCGATGATAACCGCATCTTTCTGACGATGGCCCGTGGATTTGAATCGATTTATTTCAAAGAGGGTGAGTGGATTCGAGAAGGCCCTGTGGCCGACATAGATGTAGACACATATACTGTTTTAGTCGACTCATCGGGAAATATTTGGCTCGAAACCAGCGAAGACTGGTTATGGCGTGTCCGTTTTGAAAACCGAGGTGAAGCCCGAGATTTAGAAAATCCGATTCTTAAAAAATACGGTCTTGAAAATGGATTGTCAGTCGAGAGAACACAGCTTTTAATGGTAAATGGTGTCATATACAGCACCCCACATGAAGCTGGAAAAACATCTTTTAGTTACGATCCGGGTACCGATAGATTCGCAGAAGACACCTTACTTCAAGCCCTGTTCTTTAACAAACCTGGACCTATACGCTTAAACCATGTCGACACATTGGAGAATGTTCTATTCACAACATTCGACGATGACGGATTTTCAAATAATTACATCGCGTGGAAACAAGCCGACAATCAATACGAAGTGGAGGAATTACACGAGCACAGAATTGCGGGACAAGATCAGATCGCCGCATTCGTTGATCTTGAAGACAGTGTGATTTGGTACGGTGGAAACGACGGTGTGTACCGACATGACCTGAAGCAAAAAAAGATTGACAATAACGGAGGTTTAGCTCTGATCAATAAAGTTTTGTACGACACTGATTCGTTGCTTATTTCGGGCCCGTACCAGCGGACAAGTATTTCGTTGCCACATTCCAATAAAATGCTGAGGGTAGCCTACAGCAGTACAGGGTATTACGACGAAAATTCCCACCTCTATCAATACCAATTGGAGGGATTTGAAGACAGCTGGTCTGCCTGGACCGTGGAAACTCAAAAAGACTATACCAACCTTTCCGAAGGCAATTATACGTTTAGGGTACGTTCGAAGGATATTTTCGGGCAAGTGAGCGCCGGAAGCAATTTTGCATTTGTAATACTTCCACCTTGGCACCGTACATGGTGGGCCTATTTGCTCTACATCTTATTGGCTATCGTTGTCTTTGTAAGTCTCAATTATTGGCGAACAAGGCAGCTGCGCCAGAAAAATCTCGATTTAGAGGCCATTGTCTTGGATCGCACAGAGGCGATGGTTGTGAAAAATGCTGAGTTGGAAGAGAAGACTGAAAAGCTACGAGCACAAACGGATCAACTCAAGGAGCTCGATCGGATGAAAACAAGGCTATTTGCCAATATTTCCCACGAGTTCAGAACCCCACTTACGTTGATTAAAGGTCCGATTGAGCTCGCCGAAAGATCGCCCGAAAAACCAATGCCACCTGAGAATGTCAAAATGGTGCGACGCAACGCAAATCGCTTGCTGAAATTGGTCAATCAACTGCTCGACCTGTCCAAAATTGATGCAGGTGGCTTAAAATTGGAACCCACAGAAGGCAATACATTTAAGTGTCTGCGTGCCGCTGCCTCCTCCTTCAGCTCCCATGCGGCACAGAGAAATATGGATTACCAAATACGAATTCCTTCCACTACTTTATGGGCTTCATTCGATCGCGATAAATTGGAGAAAGTAGCCTACAATTTACTTAGCAATGCCTTCAAGTTCACATCAGATAATGGGACCGTGGTTTTTTCTGCGTCTTATGCAGGTGGACAATTGCGAATAGAAGTCAAAGACACAGGCCACGGTATCCCCGCTGAGCGTCTTCAAAAGATCTTTGATCGATTTTATCAGGTGGATGACAGTTTTACGAAAGAAAAAGAAGGAACAGGGATCGGTCTCGCACTTACTAAGGAGCTGGTTGATATAATGATTGGTGAAATTTTTGTGGAAAGTGAAATAGGCCAAGGGACCTTTTTTAAAGTCATCATTCCGCTGGAAGAAATCATTCCTTCAAAGCGAGAGACCGAAGCGGACTATTCTTTTCATGAGCATGATTTTAAAGGTTCGGCGAGATCTCCTGAACCGGATCAATCCATTGCTCATAAAACCGTCCTTATCATTGAAGATCATATTGACATGCGTGACTTTATCCGTCAGCAACTTGAAGATGAGTACCAAATCATAGAAGCCTTTAATGGTCAAGATGGCCTCGAAAAAGCCAATAAGCAGACCCCTGATCTTATCATAACAGATCTGATGATGCCTCAAATAGATGGAATCACATTATGTAAGGAACTTAAATTAAACATTCATACCAGCCACATTCCTGTCATTATGCTCACGGCAAAAGCGGGCATAGAGAATAAAATTGAAGGCCTCGAAACGGGTGCCGACGACTATTTAACAAAGCCTTTTAACACCTTGGAATTGCAGGTAAGGGTCAAGAACCTTATTCAACAGCGTGAGAACTTGAGAGATCTGTTTACCAAGAGCAACTTCGTGCATCCCAAAGAGGTGACCGTGAATTCCATGGATGAGCAGTTCTTGCAGAAAACACTCGACCTCTTTGAAGAAAAATACGCTGACTCCGATTTCGGTATTGCCGAAATGCAAGAATCACTTGCCATGAGCAAAGCACAATTGCACAGAAAGTTTAAAGCGATCACTTCACAGACACCAGGCGAACTATTGCGAAACTTCCGATTGAAACGGGCCGCCCAAATTCTGGAACAGGATGGCGAAAATGTTACTCAAGTGGCCTATGCCGTCGGCTTTAATAACCTATCCTATTTCGCTAAGTGCTTTAAATCTCTTTTCGGTGTTACGCCGTCTGCTTACGCTAAAAAAACGAAGTGAATCATTGGTGAAATCAACCTTTCCCGCTTCTTGTTTTCATAATATGCTCGGATTGAGACTCCTGTGTCAGGAAATGATACTCCGCTATTAGCGCGTCCAATGGGCTCCAAATACTTTTGATTCATGGCCTGATAAGATCGCATATTGATGTTGTTGGTTGCCATTAAGCCTTTTTCATTGAACCCGCGGCGCTACCTCAACCAAAAAAAAATGGTATTGCCGCTTAAAACCAATACCCATGAAAACTACAAACCTTTTCACGAGGGCAACAAAGCCCATCTTAATGCTAGTTGCTGCATTTTTGGCAGCCTTTACGGCCAAAGTTGATGCTCAAACCATCGATATCGGGCCTAATCAGTACGCGTTTCAGTTTACACAAAATCCCAATTTCGGATTGTTCTTCAATTCAACCAATAGTCAGTATGAGTTTCGGAATGGAAGTGCTATTCCCGTATTTTCATTCAATGCCAACAATGGCGACTTAACGACCAACCTACAATTTGCTTCGGGCAGTGATTACTTGGTAGGCAATAATACCTATGCCTTTAGGTCGGCGGCCAATCCCAACTACGGTCTGTTTTTTAACAGCAGCAATCTGCGGTACGAATTCAGAGGTTCCACGGGAAATTCATTGTTTCAAGTTGATGCCTCCAACGGAAATGTCGAAACCTCCGGAACAATAAATGCATTCGGTGGCTCTTCAACCGAGTGGAACCAAGCACACGATTGGGGAGATCATGCCGCTGAAGGCTACATAAATGCTGAGAGCGATCCGAAGATATCCGAAGATCTTGAAAACTTGGATGTTCCATTTTGGAATGGGAGTGAGCTCAGGTCATCGGCTATTACAGCGGGCACTTCAACTGCTCGCGTGACCGGTTCTCCCGGCAATTTCGCTATACCGGGAGCACCCGAAGGGAGCACTGGAAATCTTTTCATTTTGGAAAATCCGGGAGTTGCTCCGGGCACCATAGGATTAACCGGCGAGTCTCGTTTGGCTTTTTCGAAAGACGGTGTTGTGACGGGCAGAATTTCAACGGCTGGAAACGATATGAATTTCGCTGCAACTGACGGTGGTAACATATCCCTCAGAACAGGTGGCAACGACCGAATGACCATACTCCCAAATGGCGATGTGGGGCTCGGACTTACTGATCCGAGCCATCGGTTGCATGTTAGCGGTACGGTAAGAGCGACCACCGGCTCATATGCCATTCGAGGAACTAAGACCGGAGATGGTACTTTCCCCGGTGTATGGGGCGAAACAGAATCTACTTCGGCCAATGCTTCCGGTGTACGTGGATTTGTAACCAGTACTGCTCCGGGAGGAAACTCAGCAGGGGTTTATGGCCACAATTTTAGCACTACTTCTTTTGGAATCGGTGTCCGAGGAATTCAGGATGGTACTGGTTGGGGAGTTTACGGTGAATCCAATGGCGGAAGAGGAGTATACGGAAATTCCGAAGCGGGATCATCAACAGGTACTGCCTACGGTGTCTATGGTCGCGCTGCGGGTAGCGGTGGAACGCGCATCGGTGTATACGGAATAGCTTCGGGTGGCACTAGCAGCTGGGCAGGCTATTTCGCTGGAGCTACATATGTAAGCGGTGATCTTCGAGTAGGCACGCTCTCCGGTGCCACCGGCTACAAACTTTCCGTAAACGGAAAAGCCATTTGTACTGAAATGCGTGTACAACTTACGAGCAACTGGCCCGACTATGTATTTGACGACAGTTACGACAGGCTTAGCCTCGATGAGCTCGAAGATTTCATCCAAACGGAAAAGCACCTTCCCAATATTCCATCTGCGAACGAAATAGAAACCCAAGGTGGTGTGGACCTGGGCGAAATGCAAAGACTGACCATTGAAAAAGTGGAAGAACTCACTCTGTACTTACTTGAACTCAAAGAGAGTAATGACGCCCTAAGCGCCAAGAGTGAAGACCTAAGTGCTGAAAACGAAGCTCTCCGTGCAAGAATCGAAGCACTTGAAAACTAATCGAGCCATGAAGACACAAAATATAAATCACCGCATAAGGGCCGGTAGCTTTGTACTAACTGCTCTGATATGCTTACTGACTGTTTTTACCTCACAGGCACAGGATCTAATTGTCCACTTGGGCTATACCCCTCCGCTTGATCAGAAGCAGCAGAAATACTTGAGAACGATTACCGAGAATCCGATCAATGAACGCGTGACTTTTGTAGAAATAAACATGGAGGCGCTGAAGGGAGAACGACTCACTTTAAACCTCAGTAATGCGCAAAAGTATGAAGTGAATAAAGTCGAACGTGGGCAAAACATGCGGTCAATCACATCTTGGTGCGGTCAAATCGTTGACTACGAAAATGGTGGAGGAGATGTAAATATGGTTAGGGTTGGAGAGGAGCTCGTAGGTCACTTCACTGTAGATGATATGATTTATGCCGTGACACATATTGGTGAAGGGCTGCACGTATTGTACGAAGTCAATTCTACCAAAGCACCCGCTGAAGATTGTAATATACACGACATTAGCCCTACGGGTATAAAAGAAAAGCCATACGAGATCACTGAACCCGATTATGTAAATAACCTATCAGAGCAGAAACTCAGTGGCGACTGCCGCATCAGAGTACTGGTTGGTTTTACACCCACAGCAGAGGCTGGGTGGACGAGCATTATTGGGCAGATCAATAACCTAATTAATGTTGCCAATACAGCCTTTGACTATGGTAATGTGAACTTCAACATAGAATTGGCCCATGCATACCGCGTTAATTACACGGCTATTGCAGATCGTAATTTCGACCTAACCCTGTGGCAAGGAACCAGTGATGGGTTTATGGACGAGGTCCACTTCTTGCGTGGGTTATGGCGAGCCGACCAATGTGCCCTGATTGTTGCGGGCGATGGAGGTATAGCTACATTGAGCGTAGCTTATGAAAATCAATTTTCCGTAACAGGCACAGGCAATTTCAATGTCTTCACTTTTCACCACGAACTCGGTCACAACATGCTGTGTACGCATGACATATTCAATACTTCACAGCCTGGTGATACACCCTACGCAGGATACGGTGATCCATTTGGCTGCTTCCGAACGGTAATGGCTTATCCGGAAGCCTGTTTCGCAGGGGACTGTGGCAGGGTGAATGTTTTCAGTAGCTCATTTGGGACTTATTCCTGTGGTGGTTCTGATCTTATAATAGGAAGTAACGACTTTCGAAACAGAGACCGATTGGTATTGTCTCGCCCTTTTGTAATCAACCATCAGGTTTCTCCGACTGATGCCGTCTACATCGGAAATTATGCGGCTACAGCAAATGAAGCCATTCATATGGCATCAAACTTCAGCTTTACCTATTCGGGATTTCTATCCAACACTTTTACATTCTTTGACGGTTCAGAAGGGAGTTTTCGGGCTACAGATGTAGTGGCCATGGGCCCCGGATTTAGAGCAAATGAAGGAGCCTTTTTTGAAGCGTATCTCGATAATTGTCCCCAATTACTGGCGCCGGGGATGGGGGAAGATTCAGGCACCGAAACAGAATCAACTGCTACTATCGATGACAACTCTCAGTTTGGTGCCAAGGATGTAAAGGTTTTTCCCAACCCTTTCAATCAGCGTGTTACTATCGAATTTTCAACGCTTGAATATGATCGGGTAAGCATCGAAATGTATGATATGATGGGACAGAAAGTAATGCAGGCACTCGACAATCCTAACCTTGCACCGGGTATGCACCTAATAGAGATAAACACAGCCGACTTACCAAGTGGTGTTTATTCCATAGCCTTGGATTCCAACGGAAACCGCACGGTAACAAAGGTCGTCAAAAACAGGTGAGCCAATTCACTCAACAACCATTAAATCTACGAGGGGTATGCCACGACGGCACCCCCTTTTTTATTGGCATTGCCTGATACATCTTTAAAAATTCTCCCCTAGCACCTGCGGTTCGATTTCTGAAAGACTAACAAAATTCGAGAAGATGTATGTCGGCAAAGTATATTACCGAGACGTTTTTTTAGGTTTCTTTGATGAAAGACATCTAAGAAGTAAAGAGTCATCAATAAGGTTAGAAACCAATTTGGTGTAACGCTTAATCTTTAACTTGTGTTAAGCCTGTCCCTTTGCGGACATTAAAATGAAAAGGGCCCTATTCATATTATCATTCCTGTACTCCTTTTGTTCCATAGGACAGGATGAGACATGGGAAGAATTTACAGCAGAAGCTAGAGCGATTTCCGACAGTATTTGCTCAGTTCACCTCAGACTTGAATTTGATGAGAACTTAGGGCTATTTGGTTATGTCGACTCAACTGGATTTTTCGTGATAGAACCTCAATACTATTGTGCGACGGAATTTATTGAATGTATAGCACTGACCTCTGTAAAGAAAAAGTGCATGACTCATCGAGACAGTAACAAGATAAAATGGTTCTATGTAAATAAGGAGAATGAGATTGTATTTCCGCCCAGAGCTGAGAATCGTACTCAGTGGAATAATAAAATAAAAACTCCCCCCAACGATGAGTAAAAGGCATAGCTTCCTATCGTCAGTTAAGACACCAAGCACAGAGTGCTATGCCCAATGAAATAGATACCCCAAATGAAATTGAAGACCTTAGTTACAGTTCTAATTGGTTTGTGTTCCATTAATTCTCAAGCGCAGAATAATTGGCTATCCAAAAAAGAGATAATTGAAGACATTGAATTTCTGACACAAACTCTGAATGAAAAATCTTCCTATGTTTATTTAAATGGCTATGATTTCAATCCGGATTTTGCAGATTATTTAAAAGTCTTATCGGATTCCACCCGACTTGAAGACTTTGGAGTATTTATTACCAACACCATAGCGAGAATAGGAGATAGACACTCTTCTTTAAATGGATTCAGAGGGTATGATTTAAACGAATCTCTGTTTTTGCCATTTATTTACGCACCTATAAAAGAGAGAGTTATTGTTTTGAATAAAAATCAAAATAAAGAGTTAGAAATACTGAATTTGAAATTCCCTTATCTCAAAAAAATTGATGGAATTGCTATTGACGATTTTCTACAAAAAACAAGACCCGAAAACATAAAAGCACCTGAAAAAACCCATTTCACATATGCTGTAAGAGATATTCGGGATATTGAAAAGAATTATATACTTCTCAAAAAACCACTTCCGAAAGAAATAACATTGACACTTTCGGATGCTGCATTCGAGAATGACACTGTTTTAACTGCTTTGATAATTGATAAATCAATGAGGCAAAGACCTTGGGATGAAAAATTTGAAGTAGATTATCTTTTTGTAAAAGACGAAGATTATAACAAGCCTGAAATCATCGAAAATCTCTTTGGTTTAGAAGAGGACATTGCATACATCAGGATTCCTGAAATGGTCAACAAAGACGAAGCCCCTCTGCTTTTTGACAGGGTCAATTCATTTATGCAATCAATCCAAAATGATAGCGAAGCCTTGATTATTGATGTAAGAGCCAATAGCGGAGGAACCCGAGATTTGCTGTATGAATTTGCAAAATATTTGATACATCCTGATTCTATTTATGTTGTAAACGCCACCAAACAAAGAGGTCCGCATCCATTACCAAAAGGTTACAAGAAGAGTTTACATAGCCGTTTTTTATTCCCTCTTTCCGAATTGGATAAAAGAGAACGAGAAAAAGCCACTAAATTTCTAAAAACCTTTCAACCAATCTATGCATTGGATGAAGAAAAATACAGTGAGTACTATTTTGGGTTATTGAACGGTAAGAAGTTAACCAAACGAGCTTTCTACTACAACAAACCTGTTTACATTTTAGCCAACGAAAAGACTTTCAGTGCAGCATCTGTTTTTGTTTCTTCTTTTAAAGGCTTGCCAAACATCAAAATTGTCGGAGTCACAACAGACGGATCAAGCGGAAATAGCGATTGGGTTGATTTGCCTAACTCTAAGATATTCGGAAAATTAAGTACGATGGTTTCTTTTCAAAAGAATGGAAAAACCCTAGATGGCTACGGAACAGAACCCGACATAAAAATTGAGAGAGATATCAATCAAGTGCTTTGGCAAGCGGATACACAACTTGAAGAATTAAGAGAATTAATACAAAAGGAAGAATAAAAACTGTGCTCGACATATCCTAAGCTGCATTGAAGCATAGTGAAATCAAACCGATGAGCCTAATATCAAAAACATGAGGATACCATTAATAGCGACAATTTTTTTATCTCAGATGGTCTACGCTCAGACTGATGCAACTGATGGCGAGGAATACGACTTTCAGATATACGATTACTTGGTGCAGTATGTCGATGAGAATGAAATTGATAAGAGTACTTATCTGGAGTTCACCAAGCCATTCTCTAAATGGGACACGAGGCCGGTTGATGTGAGTGAGACAAGGATAATGGGGGAGATTCAACAAAGCAGTATTATCACCAATTACTTTTGGGGGTCATTCTCCAAGTATTATGGGTTGACGGTAGAAGAAGCTATGGCCTTGCCCAATACGTTTTTATCTGCCGCAAATTCAGAAAAGCATGAGGCCGTGGAATTTGCCAAAGAACATGAGGAAGATTTAAAGAAGCTCATCAAAGAAATCAAGAAATCACCTCACGAAGTAGTCCTGTCTCAGCAGTCATTGCAAAGAGTAGACTCGGTGTATTTCGAAAACGGTCAGTACTGGCAGTATTTCATTTCGAATAAGTCGCCGTTTCCAATGTCAAGTAGTCAAGAATACATCAAGAACTATGAATACACTAAATCTGCTATGAACATTCTTGAGCAAATGACTGATTTGAACTTGTACGCTATATACAGCAGAGATGGCTTAATCTATTTGCTACGGGATGGATTGCTCGATAACTCATACGGATATCTATTTACTTCTGAAGAAATTGAAAAGGCTTCAAGTCATCTGTTTAAAATCATGTACTTTGAACAGATAAATGATGATCTCTATTACTACATAGCCAATTAGTCAAACCCAATATCATCCGGTGATTATGATGGCAGAGATCTGCATTATTCATTTGATTTTAAATACAATGCGACGACTATGAAAACTACTCCTATTCTATTGCTGATTGTTCTTATGGCATTGTCATGCTCATCGCCTGATAGGCCTGTGCTCTCCGAAGCCGAACGACTCGAGTTGAAGAAGGCGGAGAATGATTCCCTAATGGTGGTATTCGATTCAATCATGGAAATCCGTGTTGAGGTACCTCAGTTGATCGACAGCATGGCAATTTCTCCTGAATGCCTCGAACAGTTTAACGCTTTGGCCAGAGAGACGGGAGGCGGACTAAAGGTGGTGGCCAATTCAAAATTTGTGGCAAAAGAGATTGCTGAAATCATTGAATACTATGCCGTGGACCACACCGATTTGATGATCATCATTGATAAAACCAGTAGTATGGCTGATGACTTGGGTAATATCAGGGTAGGGTTGGACCAAGTGCTCAACTCATTGAAGGAATATGAAAACATTCGTTTGTCGGTTTCCACTTACGGCGACAAAAACATAGACGGAGCACTTTGGTACGATTATCAGAATTTTGAAACAGACTTTGAGGGAACCATGGAATTCATTGAAACCATTCAAATGACGGGTGGAGGTGACTTTCCCGAGTCGGTATACGACGGTATTTTTGAAGCTTTTCAAGAAGGCTTTTGGAAGTCTGAGAGCAAAAGAATAGTAGTGCTTTTGGGTGATGCTCCCTCCTTGGATTCCAACTACACCACCCACACGGAAAAGGACATCATTGAACTGGCTACAAGCCAAGACATTCACATGAACTTTTATCCCATTGTATTGAGCCCTTATAATGGTGAATTGGGTGAAACGAAGAAAATGCAAAACCTCACCTTTATTGAGTCGGTCTACCCCAATCCTTCAAGTGGTGAGATAACGCTCAAGATGAATCAGTTCGGGAGTTTTAATTTGGAAATTTTCAATCAAGGCGGAGTGCTGATAAAATCGGAGGTGATCAGTACCGATACGTATCGAACCGACTTGTATGACCAGCCCAACGGCTTGTACATCATCCGTGTTTCTGATGATGACAAAAACTTTGACTCGCGAAAGATTATATTGAGGAAGTAAGTGGCTTGAGAATTGATGAGAAACCACCATAGATGGTAGTATTTGCAGAAATTGAATTGAAACAGCAGAACAACATGAAAAAACAGATCAAGTCTTTCTTATTCATACCGTTCTTAGTACTCTCAAGCTCTTCTTTCGGCCAGTTTGGGAATGTATTTGAAGCACCGAATAACAATGGTATTTACTCAGTAGAAACCAATGGGTCAATGGTCTTTGTAGGCACAGGTGGCAGCGGAATCTATAGGAGCGACGACAATGGAAATATATGGGCACCCATCAATAACGGAATCCAGCCTTGGTATTATTATTCGCTGTTGTTTTTCAATGACAGTTTGTATGCGGGCAGCTTCGGCATGGTGCATCTCTCTGAAGATAATGGCGAGTCGTGGATAGACCTGAACATAGACTTGGATTTGAATGACAACATCATTGATCTGGTGCGGAAAGGTCCTTATCTCTATGCGAGTGCGCGTGCCAAAGGGATATACGTCTACTCTTTCGATTCAGGTATATGGAGCACTGCCAATACCGGACTGCCTCTCAATCCTACCGTAAACGAACTCCTGGCCGTGGGATCTGATCTCTACGCTGCCACCGATGCAGGGTTGTACAAGTCGGAAGATGAGGCTGCAAGCTGGACCTTGATGGACAATGGTCTATCGTCAGATATGGAGGTATTTAGCATTTTTGAGCTTGACGGAACGTTTCTGACGGGAACCTCTGACGGATTGTTTAAGTCAACTGATAATGGCGGAACCTGGCTGATCGCTGACTCGGGAATTCCCTTCGGGGCCACCGTAGTGAGCATGGTTGAAATGGGCGGCTCTCTTTATTCAGGTACCTACAATGGCTTGTATGCTTCGAGCGATTTGGGGGATAATTGGACTACTGTCAACAATGGATCGACGGGGTTTGGTTATATCTATACACTGGGTGCCGAGGGCAACTATCTCTTTGTTGCAAAAGGAAATACACTTTTCTCTAATCAAGGCAACCCTTTGAGTCGAGAAGCTTCGGATATCTCATCCCCTCACCAAATAATGGTCTACCCCAATCCGGGTTCCGATCAAATCTATATTGAAAAGAATGGGGTGGAGCTTACCGAAATACAAATTTTCGATGCCAAAGGCAGACTGATGAAGACCATCCTTCAAAACACATCAACGCTGCAAGTGGCTGATTTGCCGAAAGGCATTTATGTGATCAAACTAAAATCTAACGAAAACACCCTCATTCGGAAGTTTGTAAAACAATAGCCCACTCGAGGCTTCATGCTGTGCCCGTATAGCACTGAAGCGACTATTTATCCTCACTCACAACTCGAACAATGAAGAAATTAATTCTACTCCTATTGGCTAGCCCAACTTTATTGATGGCGCAACAAGACAGTATATTTTACGATACCGGTGAGTTGATGAATGTGTCATTCTACCGTGAGCCCGGAATTAAAAAGTCGCGATCGTACTATTACAAAACAGGCGAATTCAAGGGAGAAACCTTTTACGACCGTCGCGGTGTGATGAACGACGGATACACCTTAAGCCAGAACGGCGATACAATCGGCAAAAGCTTTGTTCCATTATTTAATGCGCAAGCTAAAAAAGACTTAAGCTTTATCGCTTGGGAAATGGACAAGTCGAGGATTTCCATTTCAATGGAAGAGAAGGGAAGTGGAAAAAAGCTGATGAAGGGAGATCAAGTCGAAGTGTGGTATATCGGTTATTTTGAAGATGGCAGCCAGTTCGACAATAGCGACATCACATCCGTCAAAGTCAAATTGACACTGGGCGAAGGCAGGATGCTCAAAAGCTTTGAAGACGCGCTACAGGAATTCCGCTCCGGAAGCTCGGGGTACATCAGGATTCCTTACCACTTGGCTTATGGTGATCAGGTGATGGGCAACCTACCTGCCAAATCCAATCTGATCTACTACATCAAGCCAAAAAGGGTGAAATCGCGGGAATAATCACGTGGCTTCAATCGATTAATGGCATGCTCACAGACCAAAGACACTGGTAGAAACTTTATTTTGAATAGAACCAAAGCGCAAATCAATGAGCTCTGAACCCATTGATTTAAAGTATACTTATCTTGTCATTCTTAAAAAAGAGAAGATTGTGAGTAAATAGAAAATACACGGAGAGGTTGCACCAGCTATTGTGGATGAAGTCAAAATCTTTGACCAACAAAGAACTGATGAATACTTTTCTATACGACCCTCGAGAAATGTTCTATCAGAACTAAATACTACCGCCGGCATTACTGGGAAAAAAAACAAGTGATCTCGGTAAAATGAAGATGGTTACTTTCAACATAAATCACGGTCAGCTGACGATTTACGTTTTCCGGAAACAGCCCGTTTCTTAGCTTGAGCATTGAGCTTAATCGAACCCTCTTTATGTACTCGATCAACTGCTATAACCTTAGATTGTCATTTTGGGTGTGGCTCACGACCCTCAAATGATTTCACGATACAGGTATACTTTGTTTACATGAAATTAATTGGCTGGTTGGGCGTCCCGATTGATTCCATTAGTTTTGACCGCAGTCAGTTGATAAATTTCACATATCACTTATTAAGTTAATTCATGGCATCAGGATTTTTTGCGCTATTTGATGATATAGCCGTGCTGATGGACGACGTTTCGGTTATGACGAAAGTCGCTACAAAAAAAACGGCAGGTATTCTGGCAGATGACTTGGCGGTAAATGCCGAAAAGGCTTCAGGCTTTGTTTCAAAAAGAGAGCTCCCCATCTTATGGAAAATCACCAAAGGCTCATTTCTAAATAAGCTCATTCTTCTGCCCATCACCTTTCTTTTGAGTGCGTTTTTACCCGAAGTTATTGTTCCCATTTTGCTGGTGGGAGGAGTGTATTTGGGTTTTGAAGGAGCCAAGAAGATCTACGAATACTTTTTTCATAAACAGGAGGACAATCATAAAGCCGAAGCCGCGAAGATGACGGCGGAACAAATAGCTGCTTATGAAAAGAAGAAGATTAAATCGGCGATTCTGGTCGATTTCATCTTGTCCATAGAAATCGTGATCATAGCGCTAGGGTCGGTGTTGGATCGACCGCTAAATGTCCAGATCGTGGTGGTAACCTTGGTAGCCTTCGCAGCCACCATTGGAGTGTATGGCATTGTGGCCCTATTGGTGAGAATGGACGATGCGGGCTTCTTATTGATCGCTCGGAGTAAAGGAGAACCGGGTATTGCAATGACCGTGGGAAAAGCCATGGTCAAAACCTTACCTGTATTGATCAGAAGCTTAGCAGTAATAGGCACGCTTGCGATGATCTTAGTGGCGGGAGGAATATTTGTGCACAATATCCATTTCATTCATGACCACGTCGATTTTATGCCTTCTGTTTTGGGCGAGTTTCTTGTCGGTTTGCTGGTTGGAGCGATTGCCTTAGGCCTTTTTAGCTTGTTTATGAAAATCAAAGGCGGCAAGCACTAGTTGAAGTTTAGATTAGGAATATGTGCTTCCGTCAACTTAAGCATCATTTTATTGTTTTCACAGAATGACAATCATCGTAGGAGCGGGTATATCGGGTTTATTAACTGCTTATCGGCTGCATCAAGCGGGCTTGGCATATACCATACTAGAAGCTCGCGAGAGGCTGGGCGGGAGAATCAATACCATTTCTACCAGCGACGGTACGCCGGTTGAAATGGGAGCCACGTGGTTTGGAAATCAACACCAACACCTTATAGCGCTTTTAGACGAGCTAGGACTAGGCGGGTTTGAGCAATACATGAAAGGAACGGCATTTTTTCAGCCATTCTCAACTTCACCCGCCGAATCCATACAGGTTCCGAGTCAGCCACCCAGCTACCGAATAGCGGGCGGTACTTCGCAAATCATCAGGACCTTGTTTCAAAAATTGGATCACAATAAGATTCTATTGAATCAAGCCGTAAAGGATATCAGATTTCATGAGAATGGAGTTAGAGTAGTAGCTAAAGAGGTCTTCGAGGCTGATCGCGTTGTGCTGTGTCTGCCACCAAAGCTTTGGGCGAAGAATATCTCAATCCGGCCTGAACTGCCGAGGGAGCTGTTGCAAACAGCCTTGCAAACACAAACTTGGATGGAAGACTCGATAAAGCTGGCTTTGTCGTATGCACACCCTTTTTGGCAAGAAGAGAACCTATCGGGGACCCTTTTCAGCAATACGGGCCCTATTACCGAATTCTACGATCACAGCAATCAGGAGAGATCTCAATACGCCCTCTGTGGGTTTGTCAATTCTTCATATGCTCAGCTAAGTGATGCCGAAAGACGCACTGCGGTGATGGATCAACTTCGTAGTGTTTTCGGAGCCAAGGCAGAGGAGTTTATCGACTTTGAAGAGTGTGTTTGGAGTAGGGAAAACTATACATTCGCGGCTTCAGAAACATCCCATTATCCACATCAGAACAATGGAAATCCTATTTTTCGGCAGTCCTTGATGGAAGGAAGGCTACTTCTTTCGGGTTCCGAAACTGCCTCCGCTTATCCCGGATACATGGATGGCGCCGTTCACTCCGCAAATGAAGCTGCGAGAAAAATAGCCCTGTCTGTCCAAGAAAGGAGTTAAACCAACTCTACCGAAGGCGATTTACCGAACGACCATAATTTAGTATTGCCTGTTTTTCCGCTACCTTTCGCTCCGCATTTTGAACTCAAGTTTACCACATGGATAAGAAAGTAGAAAAACCGTCACCCGAAGCAAAAGCACTTTCGCTGTTTTTAATGGCTTACAAGGCAAAAGATCCTTTTTACAAAGAGCAATTGAAGCGGATTAATCGCCAGTGGGACTTAACGAAAAAGGAGAAGATCAGTAAGAACGATTACCAGGAAGAGGTAGAGAAAATGCTCGAATCATACGGCGGCTATGATCAAGTCGTGGAAAAAACCGTTCGCTTTTACATCGATACAACCGGGAAGTGGAACTTAACCGGTGATGACAAATACTGTCTCGATGCAAAGGAAATAGCCGACAGAATCAAGAAGAAGTAGGCTCTTCATTCCTCAATCTCACGAGAGTAAGATTGAGGAATGAAGAGTTGTTCACTATTTGAAGCTTGTTTCAAACAGAGCTGCTTCCAGTTTCTTTACATCCTCATCAGAAAATTGATTTCCAGAGATATAAATCTTCTTTAATCCCGTCAGAGTGAAAAGAGAAGGAGGGATGTTTTTCAGATTGTTATCGGAAATATCTAAAACCTCGAGATTCTTCATCGCGCCGAATGCATCCGGCAATTCAGTAAAAGTATTGCTGTTGATATAGAGTTTCTCCAGTTTTGTCAGCTGATCCATGCAATCGGGAAGAGCCGTAAGCCCAATGTTTCTAGCACGTATTGTTTTAATGTCGGGATATTCACATATTGATCGCGGAAGAGCTTTTCCTCTCATGTTTCCATCTACCAATCCGCTTAGAATGAGCATATTGTTTTCTACGCGACCGTCTAGCGAAATTTCTTCATCACCACTGCTTCCTTCAGCAGGTGCTTGACTCATAAACTCCTCCACAGTCATTTCGCTGATGTCCTTTTTCGGAGCACCTGCACCATGAATTTTAGCAATTTCTGCGTACTTATCTTCCGCAATTAAGAAGTTGATGTCTTTGTTTGCCTTTCTGTTTCCAAGTAGCTTTTTGATGTCCGGAGCGGTCACTAACTTTGAAAGTACAAGGGAGCTATTGTATTTTTTGACGTTTTCCTGTTGGTCAATGAATTCGTGGAATTCTTCCAAACGGTTTACTTCGTTTGTGTTTACTGATCCTGTTTGCGCCAGTTTCAAGGCTTCATCCAAGTTGGTCCGTGCCTTGTCAAATTCTCCGATAAAGGTGTAACCAATGCTTAAGTTTTCGTAAAGTCCCTGGGCTACCTTATTATTCACTGCTGCTTTTTTATTCTCAGCATCGTATCGCTCTAGCCAAGATTCCCATATTTTGACAGGCCCTGTCAGCGATGAGTAATTCTTACTTTCTATAGCCGCAACGGCATTATCGGCAGCGGTTTCCGTTTCGGTATAATCCGCAGCATTACCCACACCATAGGCTATGTCCATTTTCAGTTTGGTTTCTTCGAAAAAGACGTGGTGGTAAATACTCTCGGCAAGGTTACCTAATTGTTTCACGACTGCTTTTCGAGTCATTGATGCTGATCCGATTTCATTGAATGCCAGTGCTAAATCAGCTTCGCTGGTGTAGTTGACTACCTGAATGGAAGTAACCGAGCCCTCATCTGTACTTACATGTTTTTCTATTTGTTCGTTTCCGAATTGCAGCTCCATGTCGCTATTCAATTCCCAAGTGTCTACTACACCTGTGGCATTTTTAGCACGAACCACTGCGGGCAGATTGTACTTTACCACAAAGTAGTATTGAGTGCATCCATCTTTGGCGACCATACACGATGACGTCTTTTGCTCTTTAGAAAGAACAGAGGGTTTTCCCAATGCCAGATCGATGGTTATATCACCTTCTCCGCCAACAATGGAAACCTCATTGAGTGCTTTGAAATCTATCTTAGAAACTTGTTCCATATCGGACTTCATTAAGTCCATATTTCCTAAGTACAGGCGAAGGGTGTCTTTATTGATAGGAAGGTCGGCGGTATAAACCTCAATTCCCAATGACTTCATTCCCTCAACAGGAACTGATGGGTATTGAAGGAAATCTGATTTAGCCGTGTTGGTTTTGATTTTTTGTCCCATGATGGCCCCTGCCAAAATCATAGAACAGAATAGTAAAGTGGTTTTCATGTAGAAGTAGTTTTTAAGATTTAGCCCTATGACAAGTTTCATTCCAAAAGTGATATTTTAGGATCCAAACATAGTTGTTTTGTACTCTCTACGATGTCTTTGTTGTGAGGGTTTTTAATTTTCATAGTTTATTTCTTCGCGCCGTGGTATGGCGTACGTAAATAGATATGAATACCTGCTTTTACCTCACAAAACGAAAGACTGAAAAGTATTCAAATATCAATGATATAAAGTATAGGCTGCTTTCCTGTCCCTATATTCTACTTAGTTTAGTGGGCTATAAGGCCGAATTCGAAAAAAAACCCTGAGATGACAAACAACGATGTATTGAGACGTGTGCGCTACCTATTTGATCTGAACGATTCAAAGATGATTACTCTTTTTAAATTGGCCGATCAGGAGGTCTCAAGAGAGCAGGTAAGCAACTGGTTGAAAAAGGACGACGATCCGTTACTGGTAGACATAAAGGATAAAGAACTGGCCATTTTTCTCAACGGATTGATCATAGATAAACGAGGGAAAAGAGATGGGCCAACACCACCGCCCGAAGATCCTTTGAGCAATAATATGATCCTCCGTAAACTCAAGATCGCCTTGGAGCTAACCACTGAGGATATGATAGATATTTTCGCTTTGATCAACAGGCAAATCACCAAAAACGAGCTGGGAGCCTTTTTCCGAAATCCCAATCACAAGTCATACCGACCCTGCCTGGATCAATACCTGCGGAATTTTCTCAATGGTCTACAGGCCAAGTACAAGAAGTAATAATGGCTTTATATCGAGCTATCAGATTAGCTAATTTGTTATCCTCTTCCATATGTCTTGCTACACTGCATTATTGCTCTCGGCCAAAAACACTTCATGCTTTTTTCAGCTTTTGAAAGAAATGAGATTTTTTTCTGCTCTGTGGTTTTTTCTTTCTAGATAGCTGTATTGGTCAGAATCGCGATTTGTTTTTGAGCAGGGAAAGGCAGGGATGGAAATTACAACAGGTAAAACGAAGATCGAACACATCTATTCGCGGATTGAAAATATTAGAGAAGGCCTTGCCCATCCATGGATTTTCTGCAAGAGCTAAAAATAATTACGACTATTTGTTTGAGATATTCGGCGGTCATTTTGATCCCTAATAAAGGGCGATTTTACACGCCGAAAATCTTTTTTCTGAAAGTGACTTATGTCATAGAGTAGAGATTTCATAGCCAGTAACTTAGTGTACACAAAACTACTAATTCACAGGTCATGGAAACTTTACAAGATCTAACACTAAGCGTTTACAAGTTTGGAAATAAACAAGCCGATGGGAGCAAAGAGCTCAAGAATCTACTAGGAGGGAAAGGGGCCAATCTCGCCGAGATGAGTCGTATAGGTATTCCGGTGCCTCCGGGCTTTACCATCACTACAGAAATATGCACCCAATACAATCAGGAAGGCAAAGATTCCACTATAGATAGAATTCGACCTGACGTAGAACAGGCGATTTCGGAAATTGAACAAACCATGGGATCGGTTTTCGGCGATCCCAAAAATCCCTTACTTATTTCGGTGCGCTCGGGTGCTCGTGTTTCAATGCCGGGAATGATGGATACCGTTTTGAATCTAGGTTTAAACGATGCGTCCGTTCAGGGATTGATTGAAAAAACGGGAAATGAACGTTTTGTATGGGACTCATACAGGCGCTTCATTCAAATGTACAGCGGAGTTGTACTTGGTTTAAAACCCGAGAGTAAAGATGACCTCGATCCTTTTGAAGAAGTCATCGATCACTTAAAAGAAAAGAGAGAAATTGATCTGGATACCGAATTTACCATTTCGGACCTCAAGGATTTGGTTTATGATTTCAAAGACATTGTGGCCAAAAGGAGCGGTCAGCCATTCCCAACGGATCCCTGGGATCAGCTGTGGGGTGCCATCATGGCCGTTTTTGATAGTTGGAACGGTGCGCGAGCAATCTACTACCGAAAAATGAGTGGCTATCCGGATGATTGGGGAACCGCGGTAAACGTACAAGCCATGGTATTCGGCAATATGAGCAACGACTCAGCAACGGGTGTTTGCTTCACCCGTGATGCCGGAACAGGTGAAAATGCTTTTAACGGTGAATACTTGCTCAATGCTCAAGGTGAAGATGTGGTGGCAGGTGTGAGAACTCCTCAGCAAATAACAAAATTAGGTTCTGAACGCTGGGCTCAACTGGCTCAAGTCGATGAAAAAGAACGAAAAGAAAAATTCCCTTCACTCGAAGAAGTGATGCCCGAGCTTTACAGCGAATTATTTGATTACCAGCACATGCTCGAAGATCATTACCGAGATATGCAGGATATGGAGTTTACCATTCAGGAAGGAAAGCTTTGGATTTTGCAAACGCGGAATGGAAAAAGAACAGGTGCGGCTATGGTCAAAATAGCCATGGATCTATTGGAAGAAGGGCTAATTGACGAAAAAACCGCCCTCAACAGGATAGACCCGATTAAGCTCGACGAACTTCTGCATCCTATCTTTGACCCTGAAGCACTCGCAGAGGGAACTGTCATCGCACAGGGTCTTCCGGCTTCTCCCGGGGCAGCCACGGGAAAGATTGTCTTCTTTGCCGATGAAGCTGATAAGTTTAAGTCTACCATACTAGTTCGCACGGAAACCTCTCCTGAAGACCTAGAGGGAATGCACGTCGCCAAAGGAATTGTAACCGCGCGAGGAGGGATGACCTCCCATGCAGCCGTTGTGGCAAGAGGTATGGGGAAATGTTGTGTTTCGGGAGCAGGAGCGCTCAAGATTGATTACAAAACACGAACGCTCAAAGTTGGAGATCATGAATACCACGAAGGCGATTGGATTTCAATAAACGGAAGCACGGGTAATATTTTTGAAGGAAAAATCAGAACCAAGGAACCTGAGTTGAGTGGTGAGTTTGCAGAGCTTATGTCCCTAAGCGATAAGTTTTCTCGTTTAGACGTTCGTACGAACGCCGATACTCCCAAAGATGCTCAAATAGCCCGCTCTTTCGGCGCGAAGGGAATCGGTCTGGCAAGAACGGAACATATGTTTTTTGAGGTAGATCGGATCAAGATCATGCGTGAAATGATTTTGGCAGATACAGTAAAAGGACGTAAACTGGCACTCAAAGAGCTCCTACCCATGCAGCGCAGCGACTTTGAAGGAATCTTCGAAGCTATGCAAGGTTTTCCGGTGACGATTCGCCTATTGGATCCACCGCTTCATGAGTTCGTTCCTCACCAATTGGCGACACAAAAAGAGCTTGCTGAGGATCTCCATATTTCACTTTCTAATGTGTTGTCAAAAATAGCTGAGCTGCAAGAGTTTAACCCCATGATGGGACACCGTGGCTGCCGGTTGGGAAATACCTATCCTGAGATCACTGAAATGCAAACTCAGGCCATCCTCGAGGCTGCTCTAAATCTTAAAATGGAGAAAGGAATAGAGTCAAAACCTGAAATAATGATTCCACTCGTGGGGACGCTGGAGGAGTTTATTCAGCAGAAAAAAATTATAGAAGAAACGGCGATCAAGGTCTTTAGGAAGTGTGGAGATCAGGTTTCGTACACCATTGGAACAATGATGGAAATACCTCGAGCCACCTTAATTGCTGACCAAATTGCGGAACACGCGGATTTCTTCTCTTTTGGAACCAATGATCTTACCCAAATGACCTTTGGCTATTCCAGAGATGACGCAGGTAAATTCCTTCCCATTTATTTGGAAAAAGGAATCCTCAAACACGATCCGTTTGAAGTACTGGATCAAGAAGGTGTAGGTCAGCTCGTTCAAACGGGAATTGAGCGAGGCCGAAAAACTGATCCGAATCTCAAAATCGGAATTTGTGGTGAACATGGAGGTGAGCCACAATCTATAGGATTCTTTCATCGTTCAGGTATGAACTACGTGAGTTGTTCACCTTATAGAGTGCCTATTGCACGAGTGGCATCAGCTCAGGCAGCTATCGCCACGACTGAATAGAATTAGTAGTTTTTATCAGGAGAACGCCCCCGAAGAGTTTATTTTCGGGGGTGTTCTATTTTTCGGCGAACCGGCTTTTCGTTCCGGTTCAATTACTCTCTATAAATCAAAAAGATAAAAGACTACCTTCACCACTGAACTAACGTACCAATAACATGAGTCAAGGAAAAGTAAAGTTTTTTAATAATGCCAAGGGTTTTGGGTTTATCACACCCGATGACGGTGGCAAGGATGCCTTCGTTCATCAGTCTTCATTGACCGAAGACATTAGAGAAGGTGATACCGTAAGCTTCGATTTGGAGCAAGGTGAAAAAGGACTGAACGCAGTAAATGTGAAAGTACTTTAACCGTTTGCCTTTAGAACGAATTGTATAAAAGAGCCTGTCTGTCAAGACGGGCTTTTTTTTAATTTTCATTATTATTCTTTTCAGTAAGCGGGAGAACTCTTTCTTTTTGAGCAATAGATACTAGGTATGTGCTTTCGTTTAATGGAGCTAGAGTATTCATTAACAGAGGGGTTAAGTCAGGTTGGTTTATTTTAAAATGACTACATTGAGTTGTAAATCATTCTAAATGAACAACTAAACCCCTTTTACAATGAAGTATCTAACCAATATTCAATCGCTTTTATTCTTATTATTATTCGCATCTGTTGTCACAGCCTGCAAGGATGACAAGCCCAAATCAACCGAGAAACCGGTAGTGGTGGAAAAGCCTACCGAAACCCCCGTTGAAGCTTCGGCGATTACCACCTTACGTTTGTCTATCGCGGCCCTACACCCCGAAGATCAGCGAGCGATAATAGGATCCTTACCCGCTCATTACACCTATGCCTTATGGAAAGATCGATTAAGTGAACTAATGGCCTCAGCCGAAACAACGGCAAAATCTGATTTGCTCTCCTCGGTTCACAGCGGTCTCCAATTGTCGATGTATACTGATGACGAAGTATCTTCCCAAACTCAACTATTTGTCGACAATATGCGCACCAGCGCACTAGAAGTGTATGATAATGATACGATGCATGTTCTGTCCATGTTTACCACATTAGGTGAATCTGTAGAGACCACAGGTATAACCGAAGGAGGAGGAGCAGCCCTCCCCAACTGTGAATGCACGACCTATGGACTTGATTTTGACTGCCATATTTTCGATGATTGCGTGGCCGGTGGCTGTGTAAAGGTGAAAAGGGCATGTGGTTTCTGGGATATTTATGATTGCAATGGACTATGCGTTGATTAGTCCAAGGTAGCCCGCACTCGAATAAACCCATAGCATTACTTATTGATCAAATCCTGTAGCATGGCTACAGGATTTTTTTTGAAAACGCATTGAAAATGACCAGTCATCCGATGTAAATACCCAGATGTTAAAAAACATTGAGACCAGCATTGGACCTAGATATGCCTACACATTTATTGCCAAAGAGAAATTCTATCTGTCATTGGGAGTTTTTGGAAGCTTAGGCTATTTGAATACCAAGGTGACAACTCGACTGCCTGCCGAGGATGTAATAATCAATCAAGATAATTTCATTTTCAGATGGGATACGAAAGTCGGAGTGGGATATAATGTGTCACGTTTCTACACGGGAGCATATACAAACTTATCAGGTATCCAGTACCAACAGGAAAACACGACGGTGGTCAACCATGAGACAAGAATTTTCTACCACTTATTTTTAGGGATGAGATTTAATGCGCCACGTTTCATAGAGCGACAGGTGAAAAACATTGAAAAAAAAATCCCATAGATTGAAACAGTCTTCAAATATGGGTGAAATCCGAAAGAGCCCATGTCGTATTTGAATGCCGTTCTTTACTTGGGTTTATTGACTTTATCCGTAAGTTCGCTACTCACTTTTGTTAGGTGAAATTCTCAATGGACGAGCAACTTATTTTTAGTTTTAAAACAGATATTTCAAGGATTTCCATTCCTGAAAAAATCAACAATCCCTTTGGGTCACTTATCCCCAAAATAGCTGAGATCGCCGCAGCTGAGTTTCAAGAATACATTACCGAAAACGCGCAAGATTGGGAGCACGACTTCAGTGTCGATAATGGAAAAATGTTTGGAGTTCTGGTGATTCAAAAAGAGGACAAGTCTTATGGTTACCTGCGGGGAGTGTCGGGAACACTTCCCGGTAAAGGAAAAAGCAAGAGTTTGGTTCCTTCGATATTTGATGATTCGGCAGATGACTACTTCATCCACAAAGGTATGGTCGCCTTGACTGAAATGACTCGCAGAATGAACGCCTTGAAAAATGAATCTGAAATTTCCCGATTGAAAAAAGCCAGGAAAGAGAAATCCTTTGCTTTGCAGCAGCAGCTATTTGAGCATTATCGCTTTTTGAACAGTCGAGGTAATGAGAAGAATGTAGTGGAGATTTTCAAAAGTTCGTCCCACGGAAATCCGCCCTCAGCGGCAGGTGATTGCGCAGCTCCCAAATTGCTGCAATACGCCTTCGAGCATGGCTTAAAACCCCTTGCCTTGGCTGAATTTTGGTGGGGGCTTTCGCCAAAAGGCAAAGAGCGAAAACACAAAGAGTTCTATCCATCTTGCAAGAATAAATGCAGGCCGATATTGGAGTACATGCTGGATGACGAAGGTTTGTTTGATCAAGTCAAAAACGTCAATACAGTAAAATGAAAAAGGAGTAACAGTCATGAAAAAATACAACAGGTTAGAACTCATTGGATTTGCACTATTAGTAATAGGTACTCTTTTTTGGCTTTCCGAAGAGTATTTTTTGATTGAATCATTGGTATCCGTTTACACCATTGCACAATTTGTATTTTGGATCGGTTTGTTCATTTGGGCTTTGGGCTATATGCTTAGAGAGAAAGAGCAGAAGGATCAACCAAAGGTCAATTAATTGAGGTTTCTTTACCTCGTTGAAGTAAGCACCAAAAAGGCCTTGAAACTAAAAAGTACTGAGATTGAAAAACGCCTTCTTTCATAAGCTATTTACTTTTATGATAGCCTCGGTTTGGTTGATCAATGGACTCATTTGTAAAGTGCTCAACGCGGTTCCTCGACACGAACAAATTGTGGGGGAGGTTTTAGGTAAAGACCTTTCGAGACCTTTAACTGTGCTAATCGGTGTTTCGGAAATAGTAATGGCTGTGTGGATAGTATCAAAGTTCAAATCAAAGTTGAATGCCATCGCTCAAATAGTCATTGTGGCAACTATGAATACTCTGGAGTTTTTTCTGGTTCCTGATCTTTTACTTTGGGGAAGACTAAATTCACTTTTTGCTTTGTTGTTCATTGCACTCGTTTACTACAATGAATTTGTTCTGGCAGAAAAAGTAAACCTACAAATCGGGAAATGAGGTTTTTAAAAAAGCACCCCTTTGGAGTTGAAGCATATTTTGATAGTTCTCTTGTCCTAACTTTTGCTGTTCTAAAAGAAGAACTTCAAGTATTAATTCCAGAATGTTTGGAGCTAGACACTTTTCAGGATAAATGGGCATTTATTGCAGTGGCGTTGGTTCAAACCAGAGGGTTAAGGCCAAAAGGGTTTCCTCTATTTTTTGGGAATGACTTTTTCCTAATTGGATACAGAATTTTTGTTCGGTATACAAATAATGCAGGAAGACGACTCAGAGGACTATACATAGTCAAGTCAGAGACAGACAAGAAAAGAATGGAGTTTTTTGGGAACATCTTCACTCACTACAACTACTCAACCACCGACATCAGTCAAAGCATGAATGGTAATTTTAGACACATCACTTCCCAGAAGTCAAAATTTGAAATAGTAGTTGAGCAAACAAATGGCGAAACAAAACTCCCTGAAGGTTCACCTTTTGATGATTGGAAAGCTGCTCGGAAATTTGCAGGCCCACTGCCCCATACGTTTACCTATCAGCCAGATGATAGATCCGTATTAATTATTGAAGGAGTTCGCCAAAACTGGAAACCGCAACCCGTTAAAGTGACAAATTATAATTTTGATTTTCTCAATGAATTAAATTTGAACGGGATGGTTTTAGCCAATGCCTTTGAAGTCAAGAACATTCCATACTATTGGAAAAAAGGCCTTGTTGAAAAATGGAACTAGGACGAAAACGTTTTCAAGGGATAGGCAATATTATTCGATTCAATTGGCACTTTTACCTAATCGCGTGCTTGGGTTTGGCTTTATTGTTTGCTTTCAGTTCTTATTTACCCGCGTCATTACAAACGCTGGCTTTGTCGCTTGCACTTTTAGTGACGCTTACCATCACTACTTCGCTTGCCGTATCCTATTACGTTTACGATTTGTCAGATCTCTACCAGTTGAGGTGGCTCTCCGATGCTGACGATAAAACGGTCTTGAATGTGAATGCCGGGTTCGACGAAACCAGTGATCTTATTAGGGTTTATTTCCCTAAAGTCGATTTGACCATTTGTGACTTCTACAACGAAGAACAGCATACTGAACCATCTATCAAGAGAGCCAGAAGAGCTTATCCACTTATTGAAGATACATTAGTAGTTTCGACAGATAGACTTCCCTTTTCGGAGGACTCATTTGATTATTCCCTAGCTATTTTATCAGCCCATGAAATAAGAAACGAAAAAGAGAGAATTGTTTTTTTTAAAGAATTGAACCGAGTCACGAAATCAGAGGGACAAATCTATGTCACCGAACATTTGAGAGACTTCAACAATTTTTTGGCTTATTCCATTGGCTCTTTTCATTTTCATTCCAAATCAACTTGGAAGCGGACTTTTGACCACGCTAATCTGAAAATTGCGGGAGAAATAAAATCAACACCTTTCATCACAACTTTCATACTCAAAAAAAATGGAGCTTCAGTTTAAGGTTATAGGTGTTTTACTTATAGTTCTATCTCTGGTTCATGTCATATTTCCTAAGTATTTCCGCTGGAAGGAAGAACTTAAAAACTTGAGTTTAATGAATAGGCAAATGATGAGGGTTCACACATTTTTCATTGCGCTTGTTGTTTTTCTCATGGGCTTACTTTGTTTGACTTCAGCCCCAGAGCTTTTGGAAACTGAACTCGGCAAAAGGATATCTCTCGGACTTGCCATCTTCTGGGGAGTTCGACTTTTTATTCAATTTTTTGGATACTCATCAGCTCTATGGAAAGGAAAGTTGTTTGAAACCAGTGTGCATATAGTATTCACCATGTTTTGGGTATATTTAAGTGTCGTATTTTATATGAATTATTTGGATTAAATGGACATCGATTAGATAAGACATGCTCAGGCAAAATTTCATATCTCTCTTAAATTCATATACTTCCGATACTGATCTGGTCAACACGCTTTGGGAGGAAATCGAGAGGAATTACACGGGCAAAAAGAGGCACTACCACACCCTTGAACATCTGGAGAATCTGCTTAGACAGCTCGACCTGATCCGCGAGGAGATCCAAGATTGGGACGCGATACTGTTTACACTTTATTACCATGATGTGGTATACAGTGCACTTAAATCAGATAATGAAGAGCGGAGCGCGATCCTTGCGGAAAACCGAATGCGTCAGTTAGGTATGCCAAAGGATAGAATCGATCGCTGCAAGGCGATTATTCTAGCTACAAAATCACATGAGCTTTCGACAGATGCGGATACCAACTACTTCACCGACGCCGACCTGTCAGCTTTGGGAATGCCGTGGGAAGAGTATTCTCGGTATTACCTTGGCGTTAGAAAAGAGTATTCGATTTATCCTGAATTCATGTACAACCGAGGCCGCAAGAAGGTATTAAATCATTTTCTCTCGATGGAGCGAATATTCAAGACCGACTATTTTCACGAGAAGTATGAGGACCAAGCCAAACAAAACATAAAGCAAGAGTTAGAAATGCTCTCTTAAACTATTCGATCAGCAATCATTATGACCAACCAGTACGTCTTCACATCAGAGCGCCTCGGCTTCAGAAATTGGAGCCTGGATGACCTAGATGAATTTTCTGAGTTAAACGCAGACCCTGCCGTGATGGAGCACTTTCCCGCGGCTTTGACCAGAGAAGAAACCACAGAATTTATCCACCGCTTGATCGCTCATTACGACAAGCACGGCTACAATTATTTTGCTACTGAAATTATCGGTACGGGAGAGTTGATAGGATTTATTGGCTTGGCTTATCAAACCTATGAAGCACCTTTCTGTCCCGCCACGGATATTGGTTGGCGTTTAAAGAAATCGGCATGGGCCAAAGGCTACGCCACTGAAGGGGCGAGGCGATGCTTGAAATATGCCTTTGAAGAGTTAAAGCTTGATCGGGTCATTTCAACCTGCACACTGAGTAATGTTAATTCTGAAAAAGTGATGAAGAAAATCGGGATGACCAGAGTGGGAGAGTTCAAGCACCCGCGACTCGAGGCATTCCCCGATTATGAGAATTGCGTTTGGTATGAAGTATCCAACAGTAGTTAATTTACTACCTCATAAGCGATGAATTCGATAGCTTTGGTACGCTACATTGCATTAACTAAATCAATCAACCCATGTTATTAGGTGCCTTTTCCGTAAGTCTTAGTGTAAAAGACATTCATCAATCAAAAGCTTTTTACGAAAAGCTAGGTTTTACTGTTCTCGCAGGAGAGATCGAAAAAAACTACCTCATCATGAAAAATGAGAATGCATTGATCGGACTCTTCCAAGGAATGTTTCCCGACAATATCCTCACTTTCAATCCCGGCTGGAATGAAAGAGGGCAGAACACAGAGACCTTTGACGACATCAGAGAGATCCAAAAACAGCTGATGTCTTCGGGGATTGAAATACCGACACCGTTGGACGAATCATCAGAAGGCCCTGCTAACATCATGGTCACCGACCCCGACGGCAATGTGATACTAATTGATCAGCATCGATAGAATGGACTACGCCAATCAAGAGAGTGAGCGCCTGATTTATCGTCGAGCTACCTTTGATGATATTCCTGCCTGGTCCGAATTCTTTGTGGATAATGACCGACTCCATTTTTTTGATTTTGACCTTACCAAGACCAAAGAGGAACTGGCAGAGCAATGGATAGTGAAGCAATTTGAGCGGTACACAACCAATGGTTATGGTCATCTAGCAGTAGAATTGAAGTCAACGGGAGCGCTAATAGCTATGGGCGGTATATTGCCAAGGGAGATTAAGGGTCGACCTGAATTTGAAATTGGCTATTCCGTCAATCCGAGGTACTGGGGAAATGGATACGCCACTGAAACTGCCATGACGATGAAGGACTTTGCAATCAACCAAATCGATTCTCCTCGGTTTATCTCTATTATCGACTTGGAGAATCACCAATCGGCCAATGTAGCCGTGAAGAATGGCATGAAAGTCTTATTTCAAACTGATTTCATGGGAGCAGAGGTGAATATATACGGGATAGATAATAGCGCTAAATCAACCATTTAATTCAAAAAAAAACAAAATGAACAACCACCCTTGGCATGACGTAAGTATCGGAGAAAACTACCCCGAAAAAGTAAGAGGCATCATTGAAATTCCAAAGAATTGCCGAGCGAAATATGAACTGGACAAAGAGTCGGGAATGCTAATACTCGACAGAGTTTTATACTCATCGATTAACTATCCCGCCAATTACGGATTCATACCTCAGACTTATTGTGATGATAACGATCCGCTGGACATTCTCGTCATTTCCCAAATAGACATTGTGCCCATGTGCTTGGTGGAAGCTACTGTTCTCGGGGTTATGCGCATGCTCGACGGAGGTGAGATGGATGACAAGATTATCGCTGTGGCGTCAAATGATATTAGTGTCAATCATATGAAAGACATTTCTGACTTGCCTCCACACCTCACTACTGAGTTGCGGAGCTTCTTTGAGGATTATAAAAAGCTCGAGCACAAAGAAGTCATTGTAGAAGAATTTCAGGGAAGAGAAGTGGCCCTGGAAGTAATCAATCAGGCTGTAATCGACTACAGGGAGAAGTACGGGAAGTAGTCGACGTTTTTGTCCTATTGGTTTTGCCCATCAAATTGTTTGTAGCCTTTCAATGGTAGCAGTTTTTCCTCTGCAACTAAGTTTTATTTTTCACGTCAGAAATTCAGAGTATCAAAGAGGTACTCGGACCATTATTAATTATAAATCATTACCCTATGAAAAAACTTTACTTTTTACTCGGCTTGGCCTTTCTTGGCTCGCAAGCCACTATGGCCCAAACCATTTGGACTGGTGAAACTATGACTTTTGTCAAAGCAGGTGGAGCTGATTTCACTCTTGAAGAAAATCAAGATAGAATAACAAATGATGTTTGGATTACCCGTGGAAACAACCAAGGGATTTACAATATCGCGGTAGAATCGTCTTACGAGGATTTTGTAAGTCCGGTTGGAACAGAGTGGGCTATTGGTACAACATCTGATATAGAGTCGCTCACTTTCACCGATTGGGAATCGACTAGTGGTTCTAACCCTCCTTCTTTGGTAAATCAGGATATGGTTGTGCACTTAATAGATGACGATATTTACATCGACATAAAGTTCACTAATTGGGGTTCAGGAATGCAAGGTGGACAAGGAGCTTTCTCTTACGAGAGATCAACCAATCAGAGTTTGAGTGTGGACGATGCATCTGCCAATCAAGAGATTGTATTGTTCCCTAATCCGGCTGTAGATTACATCCAAGTATCAGGGCTTGAAGATGTGCAACAGTATTCGGTTTTCAATCTTTTGGGACAAGAGGTAAAAAATGGCCTCATCACAGAAATGGGTCAAATCCAAATTGGAGAACTTCAAAGAGGACTTTACTTTTTGAGAATAGGAAATGGTCCTGCGTCTCGATTTGTTAAGAACTAGAATTCAATACTAGATTTCTTAAACCCCGCTCGTTTCATATGAGTGGGGTTTTTTGTGTTCATTTGAATCCAATTGTGCCCTATGTCAATTTCGAAAGTTCCCTTCTTTTTAGCTCTGCTGGTCTTCTTTACGTCTTGCGACGGCCAAGTTTCAATAGAGTTCAACAGCAAAAAAGATAAATCACAAAGTCAGCTTATTGCTTCAGGCAAAAAAGTAAAAAGGGTAGATGTAGGTCCGGTGATTTTCTTCGAGGATAATAAAGGGAATTTATGGCTTGCCAACGATAAGCTTTATCGGTTTGACGGTAAGCAGCTGGTTCGATTTTCCGAAGAAGATGGCCTGCCCGGGGAAAGAATAATTAGAATCGATGAGGATCAAAATGGGGCTCTCTACATCAATAGAATAGAGGGAGTTATGAAATTTGACGAAAACGTATTTGAAGAACTGGAAGTCAATGAAAGAAAGCGCAATTCTGATTGGAGATTGGAGCCGGGCGATCTTTGGTTCATTGTGGATTTTGGGGAAAATCAAGTCTATCGCTCAGATGGAAAGTGGCTGTACCCACTTTCATTTTCAAACCACCCATTAGAAAGCCAGTTTGCTGATGCTTTCGCAAATCCTTCGTTTAGTCCATTTGGTGTTTATTCTATCTTGGTAGACGATAATGGCTTCCCTTGGTTTGGAACTGCCGCCGCCGGGGCTTGCCGCTATGATGGAAAGTCGTTCACTTGGATACTTGAAGAAAATGTAATGGAATTTAATGAAGGTTCAGCGCCCGGTGTACGTTCCATGTTAGAAGATAGGAATGGCAATTTTTGGTTTAACAATGATATCCTCCATCGATATCGCATGGAGGATAACAATTACATTGCATTAGCTGGTATTGACACGACTCAATACACTAAAATGCCCTTTTCATTTATGTCCATTGCCCAAGCTGGAAATGGAGACCTTTGGATGACAACTTATACTGAAGGCGTATGGCTATATGATGGCGAAAATCTCATCCACTATCCTATACAAAAAGACGGAGATGATTTGGAGCTGTATTCCATCTTTGCTGATAGTAATGGCGAAGTATGGTTGGGAACTCACAAAGAAGGCGTTTACAGATTTGATGGATACACTTTTCAATCATTTACAATAGAATAGAATGGCAACAGATCTAAATAGACACAACATCTCAACAGGCTCTACTTTCGAAGAGAGAATAGGCTACTCCAGAGCTGTAGTGGCTGGAGAGTGGGTATTCGTATCAGGCACTACCGGCTACGACTACTCGACAATGACTATTTCTAATGACATTGTTAAACAAACCGAGCAGTGCTTGCAAAACATAGAGAAAGTATTGACCGAAGCAGGCTCGAAGCTCGAGGACATTGTGCGCGTAACCTATATTCTTCCCGAAGCATCGGAGTTTGAGATGTGCTGGCCCACTTTACGAAAGTACTTTGGCGAAGTAAAACCTGCTGCCACAATGATCTCAGCCGGTTTAGCAAATGACTTAATGAAAATAGAGATTGAAGTAACGGCAATCAGAAGTTAAAATCAGCCGTGAGCAAGCAATGGTCTATCTCTCTCTTACCTGAATGTTGCGAAGTTACCGTTCTATTTCTGCAGTTCAAAACAATACGGCATATCTTGATGTCTTGTATTTAAGATTCCATTTATTTCAGTTAAATAATAGGTAAAAGCTGTATTTAGAGGTAATTCTATCGTATACTCATCTTGTTTCTGATTATCGCGCTTTTGATGCTAAAGTTCAAATGTATGTCTCTCAACAATGCTTTCCTGAAACGGATAGCTTCTCTATTGGTAGGAGTGCTTTTAGGAGTAAGTGCATTTTGTCAGGAAGTCCCAATCGTATCTTACTCGGTAGATCAGGACGGTAAAGTTCTGCTAGAAGTCAATTCTTCCGCTGATCACTATTATATCCTTAACGTAAGGCACATTGAAGAAGGGCCTTTTGAAATTAGTGTGTCATTGACAATGGGAGAGGAGGGAACCACCATCATTCAGGAGCCTCTGGGAGCTTATCCCATAGATCACTATCAAGTCTTGGAATATGATATCTCTGATCCCTTTGATACAGATGGTGATGGATACGATGACATTACGGAGTTCAGTAACCTTCCGTCGCAAAGTCCCTTTAGCGCTGCGGAGCCAATCGATATTATTGACGCTACTGTCGCCATTGATACCATTACCACGTTCAACACTCTATCACTTCAGGCACCGGTGATACAGTTCTTTGAATTTTTGAATGGGAAGGAGTTTTTAAAGTTTATCATTCTGGACTTTGATTCCGATAATCCCACGGTATACTTTATGAATAGTGGCACCCACTGGCTGCATGCTGAGTTTGCCGATTGGCTGGGTGTTGACTATCTGGCCGATGATGTTCAAAGGGGTAATGTAGTTTTTCACCCAACCATTCCCGGAGCTAACGGGACCTTGGGAACTTTTGCTTTCAATTACAGCAATAATGCCGAGCGTAGCTTTCCTACAGTGCAGCGCACACAGGAGCTTTTAGCGGCAAATATGCCCATCATTAAAAACAACCTGGCCTACTTCGTAACGCTCAATAATGAGGGGGGCTATTACTGGGAGGAAGAGCTCTACGAAGGCTCTAGAGTTTCCGTAGTTTTAGAGTCTGACGTATATGCTCAGGTAGATTATCTGGGGCTGAATTTGGAGGAAGGATATGGTCGACTGCGACAGATGGATTCAGATGATATTCCCGGGATCAAGGATATTGTGATCTACGAGTCAATTCCCAATCTCCTTCCGAGGGTTTCAGGAATTATCACCTCAGTGGTTCAAACCCCGCTCTCACATGTCAATTTACGAGCTATTCAAGACGAAATACCGAATGCCTTCATTCGAGACCCATTAGAACTCGAGTCTATAGCTGACTTGCTGGGCGGCTTCGTCTACTTTAGAACAGAACAGGACGGTTTCATTTTACGAGAGGCTTCATCCGAAGAAGTGAACGAGTGGTTTGAGAACATTCGACCTTCTGCAGCTCAGGAACCTCCACTAGACTTATCCTACACTTCCATATTGCCTCTCTCTGAAATTGACTTTGACATGTTTGATGCCTATGGAGCCAAATGTGCCAACGTAGCGACTATGGGGAATTTTGGCTTTCCCCAAAACACAATCCCCGAAGGGTATGGCGTGCCATTCCATTTCTACAAAGAGTTTATGGAGTTCAATGGGTTTTTCGATGTGATAAGAGAAATGCTGGAACGTGAAGACTTTAAAGAAGACCGCGAAGTGCGAAATGATCTTCTGGCAATCTTAAGGGAATCAATACGGCAAGCGCCTATGCCTGATTGGATTATGGCTCAATTGGCTGAGATGCATGCGAGTTTTCCTGAAGGCACTTCCGTAAGATGCCGTTCAAGTACGAATAATGAAGATCTTCCCGGCTTTAGCGGTGCAGGGCTCTATGATTCAAAAACGCAACATCCCGACGAGGGTCATATCTCAAAATCCATTAAACAGGTTTATGCCAGCCTTTGGAATTTAAGGGCATTTGAAGAAAGAGATTTCTTCCGCGTAAACCATTTCAATTCTTGTATGGGTGTGCTCTGTCATCCCAATTACAGCCTGGAAAAGGTGAATGGAGTAGCTGTGAGTACCGATCCCGTTTATGGCACTACAAATACCTTCTACCTCAATTCGCAGCAAGGTGAAGACTTGATTACCAATCCCATTCCGAATACAACCCCCGAGGAAATTCTACTCGATAAGTTACCGGGAGAAGAGGATGAGTATTTTGTCATACAACGATCTAATCTTGTTCCTCCTGACTCTCTGCTTATGGGACCTGAATCCCTATTGGAAATGAGGGGTTATTTGACGAAGATTCACGAAGAATTTGCCATTCTCTATGGAGCTGAACGCAATCCTACTTTCGCCATGGATATAGAGTATAAGATTTCTGCCGATGATCAATTGATCATAAAACAGGCTCGCCCTTGGGTTTCTTATGTGCCTCAAGGCGATGAGTTATTTGCCAATCTAAAGCCCGAGAAGCTCTATCTTTATCCCAACCCTGTTGAGCAAACTCTTAATGTCAGATGTACAGAGTGCCGTCTAGATCGAATCGTAATCATGGATGTAGTGGGAAATACATTGTATGATAGTGCAGTGGATCCGTCAAATTCGGAAAAGTTCCAATTTGATGTCAGCTATCTCTCAACAGGTGTTTATATCATTTCAGGTTACTCCGAAGGTCAAGCCTCGGGTATTTCAAGCAAATTCTTCAAGCTTTAGGTCTCGCGGCCTCAAACGGTTATTGCATTTTTCCGTTTTACTCCGCTTTAAGGTGACATAAGTCACATATGATTCCTGACAGATTTGAAAATCACTCATGAATCCACTCCTTGTTGGTATCTTTAAAACTGATAGAAGTAAAAAGGTAAATCTTAGGATATTCAGGAAATGACTGAAGTAAGAAAAAAGCATTGGGAGAGCGTTTATCGAACCAAATCGCCCGATCAGGTGAGTTGGACGCAACTAACTCCTCATGTTTCACTTGAATTGATTGAGTCTTCGGGCCTTGATAAAACGGCGCGCATCATAGATGTGGGAGGTGGTGACAGTCGATTGGTCGATCATTTGCTGGATGAGGGCTTTGAGAACATTACGGTTCTTGATATCTCTGAACAGGCCTTGGAAAAGGTGAAGAAACGATTGGGTGACCGTGCCAATCTGGTAAAGTATATTAGTTCTGATATCGTCGATTTTAAGCCAGAAGGCACTTATGACCTTTGGCACGATCGAGCTGCCTTCCATTTTTTAATCAACAACGAAGACATCGAAACATACCGATCAATCGTGAATACCCACGTAACAGATAGCATGATCATTGGTACGTTTTCAAAAAGAGGTCCCTTAAAGTGCAGTGGACTTGAGGTCAGTCAATACGACCCAATTGAATTGGAAGAGGTATTCAAACCTGAATTCAAAAGAGAAGAGTGCTTGAATAGAGATCACGAAACTCCATTTAGAACACAGCAAAACTTTATATTCTGTAGATTTAAAAAATGACCGACTAACCTTGAGCCTGAGTAAAGCTCAATGGAAGGTGTCATATATTTTATCGATACACTTATTGAAATTATAGTTTTGGTATATATAAGCCTCCCATTAAATTTGGCCTCATCAACAAAGAACTAAATCACCTTAAAACACAAATAATATGAAGAATTTACTACTGGCAGTTGGATTGCTCCTAACATGGTCCGTTAGTGCTCAAGATAGCTCGGCGGATGCTCCCAAATGTCCTTTTGGACATGACGGTAGCTCACAAGCAAGCACCGCAAATGGTGAATACGATACGTCCGTTCGTGCTCAACTAACACCAAGAGACGCTAAAGACAACCAAGAATGGTGGCCTAACCGTCTTGACTTGAACGTACTTCGTCAGCAGTCGGAAATGACCAACCCAATGGGAGAGGATTTCGACTACCGCGAAGAGTTCAGCAGCTTGGATTACGAAGCGTTGAAAAAGGATTTGACTGAGTTAATGACGGAATCTCAAGACTGGTGGCCTGCAGACTACGGTCACTACGGCGGATTCTTTATTCGCATGGCATGGCATAGTGCGGGAACGTATCGCACGGGCGACGGCCGTGGTGGGTCGAGAGAAGGACAGCAACGATTTGCGCCTTTGAATAGCTGGCCCGACAATGCCAACTTGGACAAAGCCAGAAGACTCTTGTGGCCTATAAAGCAGAAATACGGAAGCCAGATTTCTTGGGCTGATTTGATCATCCTTACGGGAAATGTTGCGCTCGAATCAATGGGGTTTGAAACCCTTGGTTTTGCGGGCGGACGAGAAGACGTTTGGGAGCCACGCAGCAATGTGTACTGGGGACCCGAAACGAAATGGCTTGACGACGAACGCTACACGGGAGACCGTGAGTTGGAATCACCATTGGCTGCTGTGCAAATGGGACTGATCTACGTAAACCCTGAAGGACCAAATGGAAATCCCGACCCGAAGCTAGCAGCTCACGACATTCGGGAGACTTTCGGCAGAATGGGGATGAACGATGAAGAAACCGTTGCGCTCATCGCAGGGGGGCACACTCTTGGTAAAACACACGGAGCAGGACCTGCATCAAACGTTGGTCCCGAGCCCGAAAGAGCATCAATAGAAGAGCAAGGATTCGGATGGACCAGTACTTACAAATCAGGTAAAGGCGCAGATGCTATCACTTCAGGCCTTGAGGTAATTTGGACAACTACTCCTGATCAATGGAGCCACGGATACTTCAAAGCTCTCTTTAACGAAGAGTGGGAATTGACAAAAAGTCCCGCAGGTGCGCATCAGTGGGTGGCAAAGGATCCTAAGGTTATGGTACCCGATGCATTTGACGAATCCAAAACACATAGACCAACGATGTTGACAACAGATCTTTCGTTGATAGAAGATCCGGAGTACCGCGTGATTTCAAAACGATTCTTGGACAATCCCGAAGAATTTGAAGAAGCTTTTGCTCGCGCTTGGTTTAAGTTGACGCACCGCGATATGGGTCCAAAAGCCCGATTGATCGGACCGGAAGTGCCTCAAGAAGATTTTATTTGGCAAGACCCCGTTCCAGTGCTAGACCATCAAGTAATCGACAGCAAGGATATCGAAGGCTTGAAATCGCAGATTTTGAATTCAGGTTTGTCCGTTAGCGAGCTGGTTTCTACCGCTTGGGCATCGGCAGCTACATTCAGAGGTTCTGACATGAAAGGTGGTGCCAACGGTGCGCGCATCCGATTGGAACCAATGAGAAGCTGGGAATCGAACAATCCACAGCAGCTCAGCAAGGTCTTGACGACTTTGGAAAGTATCCAAATGGACTTCAACAAGAAGAACAAGGATAAGCAAGTTTCCATGGCCGACTTGATTGTTTTAGCCGGTTCTGCAGCAGTAGAGAAAGCATCTAAAGATGCGGGTTACGAAGTGAAAGTGCCTTTTACTCCGGGTAGAATGGATGCCACTCAAGAGCAAACTGACCCTTCTTCAGTAGCTGTACTGGAGCCAATGGCCGATGGTTTCAGAAACTACACCAAGACGCAGTATACGCTTCCTCCTGAAGCGCTGTTGATCGACAAGGCGCAGTTGATGACATTGACCGCACCTGAGATGACTGTTCTGGTCGGAGGGATGCGCGCTATGGGTGCCAACTACGATGGTTCAGAATACGGTGTGTTTACAGATACGCCCGGTCAATTGACGAATGACTACTTCGTTAACTTACTCAGCATGGACAATAAGTGGGAGCCGACTACTGAAACGAAAGAAATGTTTGTAGGAAAAGACCGCAAGACGGGAGAGGAGAAATGGAAAGCCACAAGAGTAGACTTGATTTTCGGATCAAACTCTGAGCTCAGAGCTCTGGCCGAAGTCTATGCCGCTTCTGATGCCAATCAGAAAATGGTAAACGATTTTGTACAAGCATGGGTAAAGGTAATGGAGCTCGATCGCTACGATTTACTCTAGCAGAGAATTGAATAAATTGAAATTGAAAAGCCGATGGTATCATCGGCTTTTTTTGTGTTTCATATTTACTCGATTTCAGTACTTTTCCAAACGAGAGAAATAATCCCGATTTTCATATTGTCCGTGCATGATCAAATTCTTCCGCCGAATCCGTCAGAAACTCCTTACCGAAAGTCGCTTTGGTAGTTACCTATTGTATGCCATCGGCGAAATAGTTCTTGTAGTTATCGGGATATTAATTGCCTTGCAAATCAATAATTGGAATGAGGAGCAAAAGCAACAAAGACTTGAGCAGGAGTATTATTGTCGTCTTTCTGAAGATGTGACGCAGGATAAAGAACAGATGAGCATACTGCTTGGCTTGGCGCAAGAACGATTGGAAGCCTCAAATCAGTCCGTTAGATTATTGCTGGATGAGAATTCGAAAAAAGTCGAAGTCGGTCAGTTGATTTCGCTTTCGCTGAAGGCCGTATATTCTGACTTCCAGCCAAACAATTCAGCTTATGAAGACCTGAAATCAGGAGCCAATTTGAATATTATTTCTGATAAGTCGGTGATAAAAGCCCTGAACCATTACTTTAATCGCGTTGAAGAATTGAAGAGTATTATAATGGTAAACGGTAAGTATGCAGTTGATTTATCATTTAGGCATACCGACAATTTTGCAAATGGTACCAATCAGGCTTCAATAGCCAACGGGAGATTCTCGAAAGGTTTGGATGAAGACTTGAAAAAAGCATTTCCGATTGACGAGGATGAATTGCTCAAGCCCGAGATGAGAGAACGACTGCTTGGAGAGTCGCTTGAATACGTTTCTGTGAATACTCGTCAGGTTGAACTTTACAGTAAGCTATTGGATGAAATCATTGAATTAGAAGGACTATTGGGACAAAAATGCGAAAGGTCTTCAGTAACTGAATAGTATTTGAGCCAATAACGAACCATTTTTGACGATGATCAAATTCTTCCAACGTATCAGAAAAGAGATGATAAAAGAAAATCGCGTATCGAAGTATATGCTCTACGCTATTGGCGAAATAGTCCTGGTGGTCATTGGGATACTGATTGCCTTGCAAATCAACAGCTGGAACCAACTGCGCCAACAAAACAATCAGGAAAAAATCTATTTGGAAGACCTAAAAAGAGATCTCATTTTTGATATTGAAACACTCGATGAAAAGATCGTGCAGAATGAAACTTCGATAGAAAATGTCACTAAAGTACTGACGTTGATTTCGTCGAAAACAGATTTTTCTGATGAGGATAAAATGAATCTATACCAACTGCTAATCCCTATTTGCGGTGAAACCTATTTTATTCCCGAACAGGGAACCATACATCAGATAGAAGCCAGCAGTGCGGGGAGTTACCTGCGCAACAAGGCGCTTAAAGACCAGATTTTTAGATACTATTCTAGCCGAGAACGCGAGGGGAAGAACATGGAGCAAAGCATACAACTCTATCAACACCATTTTATAACACCCAATATTCTATCTATCGGTATTGATCCCGTATTTTCAGAAGTAGCTTTCAATGGGAATTATGAACTGGACACCATTGATTTTACTTCACTCTTGAAAAACAAGGAGTTCAATATCGCTCTGTTTATGAAGAAAGTAGGGGCTACCAATCAGAACGGTTTATATCAAATCGCACAAAAGGAAGCGGAACAAATTATTGCGCTCATCGATGATGAATTAGAGATATGATCAAATTCTTCAGACATATCCGAAAAGCCATGATAAAAGAAAGCAAAGCCTCGAAGTACCTGCTCTACGCAATCGGCGAAATTGTGCTCGTGGTGATCGGTATATTGATTGCCCTCCAAATCAATAATTGGAATCAAAATGAAACCAATAGAGCTAGAGAAATAGCGATTCTCAAAGATTTAAACCAGGAGTTTAAAAAGAACACATTGAAACTCGATTCCTTGATTCAAGACCACCGTGGGATGCTTGAGGCAGCTAATGAGATCATGATGCTGATAGGAGAACCTGAAAATACTTTGGCAAACCATAATGTAGACAGCCTAATTTACCTCTCCATCGATTATGATGATTTCAATCCTAGTCAATCTGTAATCGACGAAGCAATAGCATCGGGAACGATAAGCTTGATTCGTTCGGATTCTCTGCGTTCGCTCATTTTTGACTGGGTAAGCGCCATGGGTGGCATTAAAGAGTCATATGCTACTATGGACGAAATGGGTCAAACGATGACGCTTCCGTATCTTACCAAATACGGCTCTATGAAGAATATTGACTATTTCGGACTGATGGAAGCAAATGGTAAATCCAAATTCGAATCCAGAAACCCAGCGCTTTTCCAGGAAGTAGAATTCGAAAACATTATGGATAATCAAGCTTGGGGAATGAAAAATTATCTGAATAAATTGGAGGGACTGAAGCCTTTAGTAGATCAAATTATGCATCTGACGAACCGAGAAATAGAAAAGGGTAAATGATCAAATTCTTCCGCCGCTTCCGCCAAAAACTGCTTATGGAAAACCGAGCTTCGAAGTACCTGCTATATGCTATTGGTGAAATCGTGCTTGTAGTCATCGGGATATTGATAGCCCTGCAAATCAACAATTGGAATGAGCAGCGTAAAGAACGCGGCAGAGAAGTCGAATTTCTCAAGGGTTTAAAGACCGACCTCCTAGCTGATAGGGCAAGTTTGGAGAGTGTGATTGAGAATAGAACGGCAAAAGTAAAAAGTTGCATTGCATTACAGGGTAGCATCCAATTGGAGACCTACACTCAAGTGTTTTCAGCAGATTCAATGATTTCAACTGTTCTTGGTTGGGTGGAATATGTACCGCAGACCAATACCTTCGACGAATTGGTCAATTCCGGCAATCTCGGGATCATTAAAAATGACAGCATTAAAAACAGATTGCTGAAGCTAAAACAAGATAGAGAGCGTGACCATACTTACACCCTGCACATGCGCAGAGAGTACGATCACTACCTCTATGATCGGCACGCCGAATTAGGATCTGTTTGGCCTTTTGGAGATTTTGAAGAGTCAGCCAAACAAGGAGTATTAGTTTACCAAGTCCTTTCGGACGACGAAGTTGAATTGATAGCAAACGGAATCAAAGCGTATCTAAGTGATCGGCGTGTGAGAAATGGATTGCGTCTTGCAGCCGGCAATAACTCAGGTCTGCTATGGGGCTGTCAGAAAATGTACAAAGATGGGAATGAACTCATCGAATTGATAGAAGAAGAGATAAACAAATGATCAAATTCTTCCGCCATATACGTCAAATCCAAAAGTGCTTCCAAAACCTTAAAGGGTGGACTTTTGCAGTTAATGTTTTGAATGAAAATGTGTGCGCGGGCTCGCCTCTTCAGGGGCTGGGGGCTTCGCGGCTAATAGAAAATCGATGATCAAATTCTTCCGACATATCCGACAACGCATGATTAAAGAAAACAGAGTTTCTAAGTACTTGCTCTATGCTATCGGCGAAATCGTGTTGGTGGTAATCGGAATACTGATTGCCTTGCAGATCAATAATTGGAATGAGGCGCGCAAAGAAGGAGAACAACGCCAGCAACTCATTTCATCGCTATTGGAAGATTTCGAGTACAATAGGGAAACATTGCTGAATCATAAATTACCAGCTATGGATATGGCCATGGAAAAAATGGAATTATTCTTCCGTTTGATGCAAGAAGATACTGATGTGAATAAAGGTCAACTGCTTTCAAGTGCACAGGTTTCGGTGGATTCACTAAGGAAGCTGGCAATACCCTTCTTCCAAAGTGAACCATTCAGTGCCAACCTTACAACATTGAGCGAAGCTTCTTCAAGCGGAAAACTAAGTCTATTGAAGAACAAAGAACTATTCAGGGAATTCACTCAATTTGAAATGTACTATGATCGCTTCCTCTATTTGACTGAAGAAAGCACACATGCCTATTTCAATGGTTGTTTATGGGAAATCAGGAGAACAGTGGATCCCGATGTTCTTGCCGGAAGAAAATCCATGCCAAACCTCAACTATGAGGAGTACAAGAAGATTATGGATCAACCTCTCGCAAAAACCGCATTATACAATGCACAAATCCTTAGGTATAACAAGAGATCAACGCTTTCTAACCTATTAGAAAACACAGATAAGATCATCTCCATTTTAAAAGAAATGCAAGAATCATGATTCAAATCTTTAGAAAGATCCGCCAGCGACTCTTGTCCGAATCAAGATTTGGCAAGTATTTACTCTATGCATTTGGAGAGATTGTGCTGGTGGTGATAGGGATACTGATCGCCATCCAACTGAACGAATGGCGCAATGACGCGATCAATAGCCAAAAAAGGGACAAAGTGTTACAAGCGTTGCACTTCGAATTTCAGTCAAATCTGGCTCAGATGGATACCGTTCAATCTTATCAAAGAAGAATAACCTTGGACTATCCTGTCGTCATGGATCTGATCAAGACTGTGGATGATCTTGCCAATGACTCCATCCTTCTTCTCGCACATAATCACATGGGAACTACTTGGAGTTTTGACCCTATCAACGGGGCGCTCCGTTCTGCTATTTCCTCAGGAGAGATCCATCTTATCGAGAATGATAGACTCTTGGATCTTTTGTTCAGCTGGGAAGATGTGGTCAATGATTCAAAAGAAGAGTCAGATAGACAAAGAGAATTTCAGACCAAGCAACTGGATCTATTCAAGAAGCACGTGCGAGTTGGCGATCTCTGGGCGTCATATTATCCGAACAGCATTCTCAGCCATTTCCCATCCGATGCTCGTGGACTCTATAAAGACGAGCTATTCGAAGATTATATATCCCTCAGTTATTTCATGGCGTATGAGTATTTGCTAGAACTCGATCTCATCAGAGCCAACAATTTGGAGATTCTGGAATTGATAGAAAGTGAAACAGTGAAATTGCAATGATCAAATTCTTCCGTCGCATACGCCAAAAGCTTCTTATGGATAGTAAATTCTCAAAGTACCTGCTCTATGCCATTGGAGAAATTGTGCTGGTGGTCATCGGAATTTTGATAGCCTTGCAGATTAACAATTGGAAAGAGACCAAAAAGGAGCGTGCACAAGAGAAGGCTATTCTTAGTCAGGTTCATACCGAATTCAAGAGCAATCTCAAGCAGCTGGACGAAAAGATTGACATCAGAAAAAGACAAATAACAGGAGCGCAGGATTTACTCGCCTTCATTGACTACCCCGATTCAAGAGTGAAGGATAGTATAGAAAATGCGCTGACTTATACCATTGGATACTCCACTTTTGATCCCATTGTAAATGACTTGGCTTCAGCGGGGAGTTTGCGGATAATTCGCAATGATAGCCTCAAATTGCTCTTATCTCAATGGACCAGCGAGTTGGTTCAAGTCATCGAGTCGGAGCAGTCGTGGTACAAGTACCGAAATGAAGTCTATGTGCCGTTTTTGATAGAAAACACCCAGCTTCGTACCTTGAGAAATGCTGCAATGAATAGAACTTTCGTCGGGAAGTTTCTCATTGATGTGGATAACCGGGAAGCCTTGGACTCACGCGTGGATTCCATTGGCAATTCTGCTTTTAGTTATGACATTAATGTGCTTTTGAACAATCCTGACTTTGAAGACCACCTTACTCGTTGCATAGTAACCAATAGCATTTCAAATGTGCAGTCGTATATTTTACGCAAAAGAATATTGCTGATTCTTAAGATATTGGAATCAGAATTAGACCTGAAGAATTGAACCCTAGCCCATGATTAAGCTATTCCGAAAAATCCGCCGGCGATTGCTATCTGAAGGCAAGTTCAGCAATTACCTGCTATATGCCATTGGCGAAATCGTTTTAGTGGTGATTGGAATTCTTATAGCTCTGCAAATTAACACAAGCAGTCAAAGAGCAAAAGACCAAGCTCAAGAACAAGTCTACCTGAAGAGTTTTCAAATCGATCTCGAGAAGGATATACAGGAGTTGGATCGTGTGATTGCGAAGGCTACTCGTGTTTCGGTTCTGGCAGATTCACTACTCATGTTTTTTGAGAATAGAGACCTTCTGGACGACGAAACACTTGAGCCCATCATCTTGGAATTGTCCAATTTCACTATCTACCTATCGCATGAAGGAACTGTTAGAGATATTGTAGGTTCTGGAGATTTAGATCTTATTCAATCAGATAGTGTTCGAATTAAAATGGCGTCTTGGGAAGCTGACCTAAAGAGCATAAGGGAATGGGAAAGTTTAAGTAAAGAAGCCACCGCTGACTACATGGATTATCTTGGAGAAAACATAGACATGTACAAGCGCGAATCTGGTAAATCTATGATTGACGAAGAGTCAAAAGCTAGGATTCTTGAAGATCGTTATTTCCTCAACTTAGTAGCCAGACGGTACCATGAAATGACGATTTTGGCGCGCCTTTATCAGTCAGAATTGGAATCTACCCTCAACACGCTTAAGGTCGTAAAATCAGAATTAAGACCATGATAAAATTCTTTCGCCACATCCGTCAAAAACTACTCGCTGAGAGGAGACTATCCGGTTATTTGGCTTATGCCATCGGCGAAATTATTCTCGTGGTGATCGGGATATTGATCGCCCTACAGATCAATACATGGAATGAGGAAAACAAGCTCGAGAAGTCGAACAGAGTCCTCTTAAAAAAGCTGGTTGGTGAGTTGGATCTCAATATGGACAGATTGATGTATCTCGATACGTCAAATAAAGACGAGAATGGTGTTTCAAAACTAGACCGTATACTTGCAAATGCCGACACAGCTCTGCATTACATGACTTCAGGACTTGATACTTCCGGAATAGTCTGGATGTTGGAAACACGGCAATGGTGGGCCTTTCAATTCAACTTGCATTCTTCGGTGTATCAGGAAATGATAAGTACGGGTAGGCTTTACACACTCGAACCTGACTCGCTTATTCAACAGATTGAAACCTATTACAAGAGTTTAGAACAACGCGAATTTTACCTGGATAAGATGGTCGATGGTGTACATCGGCACTGGGAAGATTGCAAATACGGTGAGGCCAGCTTGGAGACAGAGTTCAATAAATATGGCGTCGATGCTCTTGACCATCATCAATGGGTTTTTGATCGGCATTCCGAGAACTACTTGGACCTTCAGCAAGCCGTGAAACGCTCTTCTATTGTAATGCATTATGAAAAAGCAGAGCTCAAATCACAGCTTAAGCTTTCACAAGAACTAAAGAATCAAATTGAAAACGTTTTAGCACAAGACAGATGATAAAGTTCTTCCGAAAAATCCGTCAACGCTTACTAAAGGAAGGGAGGCTGTCCAGTTACCTCCTCTACGCCATCGGCGAAATCGTGCTTGTAGTGATTGGGATTCTTATTGCTTTGCAGATCAGCACTTGGAGCCGAACTCGTCAAGAAAGCGATAAAGTGAAGTCATACCTGAGAAACATTGAAGCCGATCTCAACCAACAACTGGCCTACATTGATATCCAACTTGAGTTTGAATATAATTGCGACTCTCTTGCCAAGTCGTTATTGGCTCGTTATAGAAAGGAACAGGCTCTCGCCATAGATTCTGTCTCATCCGGTCAATTGTATAATCTGACCATACGCAATACTTTCACCAAGGCAGATCCCACCTATCAAGATCTCATTTCCACAGGGAACATTGGTTTGATCAAAGATGAATTACTTCGAAACGAAATCCTCAATTACTATCTCGAACTTGAACGTTTTGAAACGATCATGATGATCAACAATACACTATACGTAGATGAGATGTTTGCTATGAAAATGGTGAACAATGCCTATATGGTCAGCGATGTACAGATTGGAAATACAGACCGCAGACTATTCGAAGTCTCCAACGAGATGTTAGAAGTTCCAGAGCATGAGATGTTGGTGATCAATCTCATCAAGATTAGAGAAGATATTGCCGTAGGACATGTTAAATTTATGAATGAACTCAAAGAAAAGACAGAATCGATGCTCGATGTCATCCAGAATCATATCATTCTAGAACAGAAAGAATAAGAAGAGAAATGATCAAATTCTTCCGCCATATCCGCCAAAAGCTTCTTATAGAAAACAAAGCTTCAAAATACCTGCTCTATGCCTTTGGCGAAATCATTCTTGTCGTGATAGGAATATTGATTGCCTTGCAGATCAACAATTGGAACGAGTCTCGAAAACTCGAGAATAAAGTCGCTAGCATCTACGCGATTGTGAAAAGTGACCTGCAATTGGATATGGAGAATATTGACTACGTTCTTGAAGCAATGTTACCAGAAGACACATTGCTAGGAATAATATTGGAAGGTCGTATGACGCGTGAACTATACGAGAATTGTGATAACTGTGAATTTGTAGTAGGTGGTTTCCCTGATATCACCTTGAGGTCTCGTGGTTTGACTTTACTTGAAGAGAACAGTACAATTTTCGACGCGCAGAAGGACAGTCTATTTATTCAAATAAGTGAGTTTTATTCCTATTATTTTACAGAGATAGAAGTAGATATGGAGGAAATCGAGATGGATTATAGCGATAATTTTGCTTTTTGGAAGACCAATAAAACCTGGTTTGCTGATAACATCCACAGTATAAAAAATGATGATTTTGTACAGTATGCGTTAACCGATCCAGATTACATAAATCGCGTCGCATCATGGCGTAGACTCTATTTTCAAAATTACCTCAGCCACTTGAAAGAGTACAAAGAAAGTGCCTTGATTTTGATAGCAGATCTAGATAAACAAACCAACCAATAGCGGGTAGGCATGACTACCGAAACCAATGATTAAATTTTTCCGCCGCATCCGCCAAAAGCTTCTTATGGAAAGTAAATTCTCAAAGTACCTCCTCTACGCTATTGGAGAAATCATCCTTGTGGTGATAGGGATATTAATCGCTTTGCAAATCAACAATTGGAATGAAGGCCGAAAGGAGGCTAGCTTTGAAATTCAAATTCTCAAGGCATTCAAAGAGTCGCTAGAAACGGATTTATCCGACGTAGATGCCAATATTAATAGACACCAGCAAGGACTCCGCTCAGCCGATTCAATTTTGGTTTTACTGGAGTCAACACAATCAATCAACGAAGATTCATTGGCTCAACTCTTTGCTGCCGCGATGATGCATACGCGTTTTGTTCATTCCACCAGTGCTTTTGAATCGCTCAAAGCAAAAGGAGTGAATATCATCTCAAATCCAATTTTACAGAAAAAAATTGTAGACGTTTACGATTCGCAGTACAGTTTCTTCTTGCTTAACGAACAGGACTTTATTGACCAAATAATGATCGGCTACAACACCATCATGCCAACACGTTTCGAAGAATCCTTTAATATTGACATCAGCACCAGCGAACTGACGGGCCACTTGAAGCCACTTGATTTTGAGGCCCTCAAAAAAGACCAAGAGTTTCTATATTATTTTAAATCTCTCAGAAACTGGACTAAAATTATGATCGAATTTCAATATGCCATCTTAAGAAGCAACATCGTTGATCTACAGAAAATGATCGATGAAGAAATAGAACGAATAGAGGGATTATGATCAAATTCTTCCGAAAAATCCGCCAAAGGCTTATGTCAGAAAAGAAATTTAGTTCCTATTTGTTGTATGCGATAGGCGAAATAATTCTCGTCGCCATTGGAATACTCATTGCCGTAAATGTGAACGATTGGAATAAGGAAAAAGAGCAAGACAGATTAAAGACCGAGTTAACCCGAGAAATGATTGCGGAGTTGAACTATAATATTGATCGAATAAAATTTCTGGATACGGATACCTCGAAAATGCCATATCCCATTCGCTTTGCTGACTCGCTGTTCATGGAGCGTAGGAATTATTTCGAGGGTGGTCTGGACACCAACGAAATTCGTAAATTATTTGTTGGGCCTATTTTTCGATACAATGAATTCAACATGGAATATGATGTGTTCGAACAAATGAAACAGACCAATGTGATCAATCGGTTCGATAAAAAAGTCAAGACGGCCATTAAAAACTATTATAAGCTTTTGGAACGCGAAGAAGGATACAATCGCGTAACCCTTGAACCCATCCAGAATGCTTACGCCAAAACGCTATATGGTTACCAGCGCTTAAGGAGGGATTATTACGCTGATTCCCTAACTTATTTCAGTAAAAACGCCTGGGTATTCGATCCTGATTCAAGGGATTATTTAGACCTTGAATCCTATGTTGATGTCATTGCAGGAAGTGTTCATAGCTCGAGGGCAAGGATGCTTAATATTCTTGAAAATTCTGAAGAATTGAAGCTGATTCTCCAAGAGGAACTAGAAAGTGAGGACCTGGATAAATAGTGTTTTTAGAAATAATTGCCAGAAATTGTTCTTCCGTGGCACTTGAGAAATCCAAGGAAAATAAGGAACCGAAATGATCAAATTCTTCCGAAAAATCCGCCAGAGAATGATAAAAGAAAGTAGAGTTTCAAAATACTTTCTCTACGCCATCGGCGAAATTATTCTCGTGGTGATAGGGATTCTTATTGCTCTTCAGGTGAATAACTACAACAATGAGTTGAAAATCCATAAAGAAGAAATCGCTTTGCTCCAAGATCTGAGAATTGACCTGGAAATGGCAGACGGAAAAATCCAGAAACAATTGAAGTATTTTCGAAGAAGCCAAGATATTCATTACCAGATTTACAACGAATCCATAGGCAAGGCTTCATTCGACTCTACCATGCGCTACCATGATTTGGTTTGGCACTCAGTAGTGAGGGATTTCATCGGTGAGAATTACACGTCGAAAATCGGTGAAATCAGCGATGAACGCCTAATGCGAATTTTGCGTGATTATCTCTGGAGGGAGCAATTGGCGTTGGAAGCAATCGATGAATGGAATGACGTCAAGTTCAACAAGGTTCGACCATTTCTCGATAAAAATGGACTTTACGATAACCAAGTAGCCTTTAACGATGATCCCTATGAGTTTATGACCATGGGTAAGGATGGAATTGTAATAAACTACCACAAACTATCGGAGCTGTATGGAACCCAAGATCTTGACCAACTTCTTTACTATCTCCGCCATTCAGCCTCTTGGTGCCTGCATTGCATGGGGAAGCTGCAAGATGCAAGTGCTAACCTAAATTTGGCCATTGATTATTACATCGATGGTGATTATGAAAAGCTGGATGATATCGAACCACTGGAAGGATATTATTAATTGACAAATACAATGAGAATACTCGCCTCGTCATTCCTTTTTTCATTTAGAATTTTGTTCTTTGTGTGCTGAATAGAAATGGAGGCTTAGATCATTCAGACAAGAGAATCTAAACTTTCCCAAGAGAAACCGTCTTAAACATATTATTAGTAGTTAGAAAAACGATTTTAAATGACAATACAAGTAAATACAGACAACAACATCAAAGGCTCTCAAAACATGGAAGCCTATTTCACGGAAAAGATAGAAACGGGATTAAAACACTTTGCTGATCACATTACTCGTGTGGAAGTGCACCTGTCTGACCAAAATGGAGAAAAGAGCGGGACCAATGATATTCAGTGCCGCTTAGAAGCAAGGTTAGAAGGGCAGCAGCCCATCCTCGCAGAGAGCAGGGAAGAAAACCATGAAAAGGCCCTGAGTAAAGCCATCAGTAAAATGCAAGCAGCACTTCGAACCAAGATCGGGAAGATGCAAAACAACAGATAAAACTCAGACCAGCCACTGCTCTGGTTTGTGGCTGGTCATTATAAATAAAACCCACGATTTATAGTCATTGGAGTCGAAGGGCTATAAATTGAAGCAATACGATTTCACGAGACAAGGAGTCATTTTCTTGGTATTTGCCCTATTCCTGGGAATGATAACTACCCTGATATGGTTTTTCCTTCAGATCTTATTGGAGAGCCTGGGACTTTCATGTGTGGCTTCTTGGAATTGGCTAATTGGATTCGGAGCACTTTGCAGCGTTTCACTTCCCATACTCTTTTTTTATCGACACCTCACGCAAGAAACAGTAATGAAGTCTCGATTCACTGCTGATTTGCAACTTTTTAATTCTCTTGAATTTCTGAGTTTGCAAATAAGTCTGGTGTGGCTCTTCGCTGAGCCAGCCCAATTGTGCAACAGCAATGATCCCCAGCTAGTAGTGGTATTTTTGTATCCCACATTTATTGCTGTTCTGTTGATCGTATTCATTGCTTTTGTTTTTCAGGAAAGTGTGAGAAATGAATATTGACAGCATTATTGTTGTTCAATATAGAACTTGGGACTCTCTTATATTTCATCAGCTCAAAACACCAATGAAAAGATCTTCACATTGAGATTTACCTGAGCTAGAATCTGATCTTTGTTTTTCCAGAATGTACTTTGTGATGTAGTTTTTGTCTTCACCTTAGAATCTCCTTCATGGATTCCCCAATAAATTAGATATTAGCGATTCCGAATTAATTGTCAGTTTAACACTAATAAAGAATTTCATGTCGATTACGATTGAAGAGATCAACGAAGAGTCTTGGTTTAAAATACCCAATCACGATTCGTTGAGGCCGTTTTTTATGAGTATTGTCAGTGATTCCAATCATTGGATGTTCATTTCCAGCAATGGTGGCCTTACCGCGGGACGAAAGAATGCTGAACATGCCTTGTTTCCTTATTATTCTGACGATAAGATTACTGAGCTGGCGCACAATACGGGCCCCAAAACCATCTTTCAAGTCGAAACGGATGGTGGTACCCAAATCTGGGAACCCTTTTCAAATTTGAGTTCTGTAGAATTCAATACCACTCGAAATCTCTACAAGAATCGTCATGGGAATAAAGTTCTCTTTGAGGAAGTTAACCACGATCTGGACCTGACCTTCTGGTATGAGTGGTGCTCGAGCAATAGCTACGGCTTTGTGCGAAACGCTGCAATTATCAACGATGCCGACCGCAAGCAATCGGTCAATATGCTGGATGGTCTTCAAAATATCCTGCCTTACGGTGTAGATAGTGATTTGCAAAAGCGCCAAAGCAACTTGGTAGACGCCTACAAGCGCAGCGAGCTGGCCAAAGAGTCGGGTTTGGGCATATTTGCCCTGAGCGCCATCATAGTAGACCGAGCCGAGCCTAGCGAAGCCTTAAAGGCCAATACCGTTTGGTCGCTGGGGCTAAAAAACCCCAAACACCTGCTTTCGTCATTTCAATTGGCCGATTTCCGAAAAGGAAAGCCTGTAACGGAAGAGGCCGACATGAAAGGGGAGAAGGGAGCCTACTTCATCTCAGCACGTGTTAATCTGGCTCCGAAAGGAAAACAAGACTGGACCATGGTAGCCAATGTCAATCAATCGCAAGCCGATGTGATTGCCCTGAACCGAGAGATCATGACCAATAAAAAGCTTCGCGAAGAGGTATGGGCCAATGTGGAGCTGGGTACTGAAAACCTCAAATCCATAGTAGGAGCAGCCGATGGACTAGAGCTTACCTCTGATAGTCTGCGCGATACACGTCACTTTGCCAACGTGCTTTTTAATGTGATGCGCGGAGGAATCTTCGATCACAATTACCAAATAGAGAAGAAGGATTTCAGTGCGTACTTGGAAAAAGCCAACCGGGCATTGTTTGCCAAGCACCAATCTTTTGTTGACGGATTGGATGAGGTGTTTGATAAGTCAGTGCTCATGCAAAAGCTAGCTGCCATAAACGACAATGACCTTCTTCGCCTCAGCGAAGAATACCTCCCGCTGCGATTTAGCCGTCGACATGGCGATCCGAGTAGACCGTGGAACAAATTCTCCATCAATACCAATAGCGAGATAGATGGATCCAAAATCCTCGACTACGAAGGGAATTGGAGAGATATTTTCCAAAACTGGGAAGCACTGGTTCAATCATACCCCGACTTTATTGAGGGTATGATCTCCAAATTTCTCAATGCATCGACTTTTGATGGATACAACCCATACCGCGTTACCAAAGACGGTTTCGACTGGGAGATCAGCGAGCCGGACGATCCATGGTCGTATATCGGCTATTGGGGCGACCACCAGATTATCTACTTGCTGAAGTTTCTGGAATTTCATCGAGATTATCGCCCGTCGGGATTCAATGACCTTTTTGCAAAGAATTGTTTCGTTTATGCCAATGTGCCATACCGCATAAAGCCGTACAGCGAAATCATCAAAGACCCCAAAGATACCATCGAATTTGATGAAGAATCAGATAAAGCAATTCGTGAAAGCGTTGTAGAACTCGGCGCTGACGGTGCATTGCGCAGCAGCAGAAAAGATGCGATACACCGGGTGAACTTTATAGAGAAGATTTTGGCAACGGCACTTGCCAAGGTTTCCAACCTGATTCCCGAAGCGGGAATTTGGCTCAACACGCAACGCCCCGAGTGGAACGACGCCAACAATGCCTTAGTGGGCAATGGAGTTTCTATGGTGACGCTGTATTACTTGCGTCGCTTCTTGAAGTTTATGGACGAAGCACTCGACGATGTAAAAGACGAAAGAGTGGACCTCTCTGAGGAAATGTCTACCATGTTTACGCACATCCTCAATGTGCTGAAAGAGTATGAAGATACACTGGATGAGCCAATGGGTGACGAGTTGCGCAAAACCATCACCGAAGGCCTTGGTAAGGCAGCCAGTGACTTCCGTGAAAAAATTTATGACCATGGCTTCAGTGGCGACAAGGTTGGGGTAAAAGTGAGTGCCGTTCGGTACTTTGTATCCGTGGCGCTCAAATACATGGAGCATTCCATTAAAGCCAATCAACGCGAAGACAAGCTATACCACGCGTACAACTTGATGAGCATGACCGAAACAGGGATTTCCATCTCTTACCTTGATGAAATGCTAGAAGGTCAAGTAGCTGTGCTGAGTTCGGGAAGCTTGAGTTCGAAGGATGCCCTCGAAGTACTCAATGCACTTAGAAAAAGTGCACTCTACCGAAAAGATCAGAACAGCTATATCCTCTATCCGAATAAGCAATTGCCCGGGTTCTTGGAGAAGAACAACGTGGCAAAATATTCCATTGATAAGTCCAAGCTATTGCAAAGAATGATTATCAATAGAAATTCTCAAATCATTGTAAAAGATGTAGATGGAGGCTTTCACTTCAATGGTAACTTTAGGAATTCAAATGACCTGAAAGAAGGGTTGCAGGCCCTCTCCAATACGGAATATGCCCCTTTGGCAGAAGCCGAAGAATCTGTGATTCTCGATATCTTTGAGGAGGTATTCAATCACAAAGCCTTCACCGGTCGGTCGGGTACTTTCTTCGGCTATGAAGGTTTGGGTTCGATTTATTGGCACATGGTTTCGAAGTTGCACTTGGCAGTCTTCGAGGTATGCGAGCAAGCCCATTATGAAGACGGCGACAAGAAAACGAGAGACGCTTTGGCCCATCATTTCGATGAGATCGGTTTGGGAATAGGTTTGTACAAAGAACCCAAGCTTTACGGCGCTTTTCCAACAGATCCGTACTCTCATACGCCCTGGCATCGCGGAGCTCAACAGCCCGGTATGACAGGTCAGGTCAAAGAGGATGTCTTGGTTCGCTTTGGAGAATTGGGTATTGCCATTGGCGACGGACGATTGAAATTCGACCCGTTCCTGCTCAAGAAAACAGAGTTCTTGGCTGATGCTGAGAGTTTTGAATACAGCTCTCTCAACCAAGAACTTACTGACGTGAACCTGCCGGCGCATTCCTTAGGGTTCACGTGTTGTCAAGTACCTGTTACCTATCATCTCAGTGGTGATGCTGGATTGAAGATAGAAATGAACGATGGTAGCGTTTTGGAAATGATCGGAAACGAGCTGGACAGCGAAAACTCAACGGCTATCTTTCATCGAACGGGAAAAGTTAAATCCATCACTGTCTCTATACCTGAAGAACAATTGAGATAGTCCTTTTGAGTTTGGGTTAGAAGCATGGCATACTTAAAAACCGTTGCACTCTTTCTGTTTTTCTTTGGCTCCCTTTTCGCGAAAGCAGAATACAACGGGTACCACATAGAGTTTGATTTGACGCTTAGCTCGGGAGAGACTGTACACGGTTATCAATACCTCACAGGCTATATTTCCACATCTGACGATATGTCGCTGGAAGAGTATATCGAGGGAAGAAAAGATCTCCTTCTCAACAATCACTTTCAAGATGGGCTGGGGGACTACGCCTTTTTTCAAAATCGGATCAAGTATGAATGGGGAGGCACCCCCGGGAATCGACACTTCATCTTTACATTGATAGATAAACAGTCCATTGACACCGCTGCCGTAAGAAGCATTGCTGTCTCGGAGATCATTCCCTATTCGTATATAACGGGCGTCGTGAGCACACACCAGATGGCCGATACGGTTTGGATGAAGGCAGATCATCTCGAGTACCGCACTTTCGGAGGATACCTTTGTTCCTACCAACTCTTCTTTCATGAATGGAATACTGATCTCGAAAAGGCAATTGCCGATGCCGAAACTCAACTAAAGAAAGTCGAGGACGAAATAGCGCAACTCGAAGAAGACTTGAAATACGTCGATGGAACGGAATACCACGAAATTGAAGCACAAATCGAAGAACTGACAGAATCTCTTGACCAAATAGCTTCAGATGCTCTCGTTCCGTTCTTTGATTACAAAGTCGTGATCATTGGGGAGTGTACTTGCTAGGATCAAACTTAACCGAAGAATTGAGTTCTAGGATTGTCTCCCTCCGGTGGGAGTGGATTTGGTAATGTTTAGGGAGCCAAAGACGAGGGAGGACATCTTAAAATGAATTTGACACGCAAAGTAAGCTTCAATCTCAAATCAGATGATTCTACATCCTCGATTGACTGCTAAAATTCCCTTTCTTTGGTAATCAGAAGATTCTTCAATGAAAACCAGCTTACACCCACTCTTATCAGCTTCCGACCTGGAGGCACTTCTTGACTCAACTGATCTTATATTAATCGATGCGGGGGCAGGCGCTCCTGCCAAGGAATCATACGCTAAGAGGCACATCAAAGGAGCGATATACATTGATTTGAACGAAGATCTCTCTGAAATAAAAGAAGATGCAGCTGATGGTGGCCGACATCCTTTGCCTACAGCAACCGACTTTGGAAATATGCTGGGGAAGGTAGGAATTAGGCAAGGTAGCCATGTGGTGATCTACGACGATAAAGGCGGAGCAAATGCCGCTGCACGTTTATGGTGGATGCTGCGCTCCATCGGACACGAAAAAGCACAAGTGCTCAACGGCGGACTCCAAGCCGCCGAGCATCAAGGCTTGCCGGTCAACGATGCGAAGGACAAGGTCGAATCCACAGAAGCTTATCCCGTAACCGATTGGCAATGGCCTACCTCGACTATTGATGAGGTTGAAAGATCTTCCATCACCCGCCAATCAGTGATCATCGACGTGCGCGAAGCGTATCGCTACAAAGGTGAGTCGGAGCCTATCGATCTAGTAGCCGGACATATTCCCGGAGCGGTCAATATTCCCCTGCAAGAAAATTTGGACGAGAACGGTCTGTTCCTGTCGCCATCATTGCTTCGAAAAAAGTACGGAGCCATTCTGCATGAATACGATGCCACCATCCACTGCGGATCGGGCGTAACGGCTTGCCACACCATACTGGCCCTGGTTTCCGCAGGATTTAAGATCCCCAAACTTTACGTAGGTAGCTGGAGCGAGTGGAGCCGAAATGGAAAGCCGATCGGGAAAGAGATTTGAACGGACTTAGCAGATCGCTCTGAATTTCAAAAGCCACAAACGGCCTTATATTGCAGTCAAAATTGAATTTCCTTGAATACCACCCTCCAAAACCTGATCGAAGCAGAGCGCAAAGCTGAGCTGCTCTTCCAAGCCATTGAAGGCCGCCGGCTCGTTGAGGCGGGAAAAACAGAGAAACAACTCAACGAAGCGGTATTCGCATTGGCCGACGAACTCCTTGGCATCAAGAAGTTCTGGCACAAGCGCATCGTACGGGCCGGTAAGAATACCCTATTGCCTTACCACGACAATCCGCCCGACCTCACCATCCAAGACGACGATATCCTCTTCTTCGACTTCGGGCCAATCTTCGAAGAGTGGGAAGCCGATTTGGGCAAGACCTACGTTATCGGAAAGGACGAGCGAAAGCACAAACTAAAACGAGATGTAGAACTGGCTTGGCACGAAGGTAAAGCCTACTACGATCAATACAAAGATTCCTTGACGGGAGCCGACTTTTACCAATACACTTCCGAATTGGCCAAGAAGTATGGCTGGGATTATGGCAATATCCACTGTGGACACTTGATTGGTAAGTTCCCGCATGAGAAGATAGTAGGAGAGGACGAGATCAATTATATCCATCCCAATAACCACAAGAAAATGAGTGCCCTCGACCAAAACGGTCATGAGCGGTTTTGGATTTACGAGATCCACCTGATCGATCGAGAGTTGGAGATCGGCGGGTTTTTTGAGCAACTGCTTTCTTAATGATTCGGCATTGATCCAAAGACCAATAGCCATTGATCGAATATGCAACTCCTAAATTATCCATTAAGATTACTAATCATTTCCCGATCTTTAGGAAAATAAAAACTGAATTATGTCTACTACCATAGAAACCAAACACCTCCCTACAGTCATTGCCGACCACTCCCAAGACATGACCGGCAAGGTCATTGTCATAACGGGTACCACCTCAGGCACGGGATACATCTGTGCCCGCGAAGTAGCCAAGAAAGGGGCGAAGGTGGTTCTCCTCAATCGGAAAAGTGAGCGCGCGGAAAAGGCGATCAAAGAACTCCAATCTGAAGTTCCCGATGGTCAATTCGAATCCATTGAATGCGACTTGCAAAGTTTTTCCAGCGTCGAAGATGCCATTGCATGGATCAAGTCCAAATACGACGTTATTGATGCATTGGTCAACAATGCAGGAGTGATGGCTTTGGAAGACAGAGCCACTGCTGATGGGTACGACGTACAGATGCAAACCAACGTGCTTTCGCACTTTTTACTCACCAAAGAGCTCTTTCCACTAATTGCGAAAAGCAAAGAAGGGAGAATCGTGAATCACAGCTCGGGAGCGCGACTTGGAGGTCCGCTACAGAGCGAATACTTCGGGAAGAACGGTGGCAACCTCGGTGGTGACGGAACTGAAGAAGAAAACTTTCAGTTTCAAGGTCCGCGGTGGGAGCGCTACCACCAAACTAAATTGGCCAATGCCGTCTTTACTTACGTCCTTAAGGATAAGTTGGAGCAGGCAGACATAAAGAATGTGATGGCACTTCTTGCTCATCCTGGTTTGGCCCTCACGCAGCTTCAAGTCACATCAGCCTCTACGGGTGGAATGGACAAAGACGCTGAATTTATGAACCAAGCCCAATCTGCAGAAGATGGTGCAGCGGGCATTATCAGAGCCGCCATGGACCCCGAGGCCGAGTCGGGAAACTTCTACGGTCCTGCGGCAGGATGGAGCGGATTCCCCGAGGTGTTAACTCCTGAAGAGTTGCTCTATAACCCCGAGAATATTCAAACCTTTTGGGAAGGCTGCGAAAAAGCCGTGGGAACCTTTGAGTTTTAGATTCCGCCATGAATAGGACGCTCGATGTCATTTCACTTTACACGGTTCTCGGCATTTCGAAAATGGCCATGCTTGCTTTTGGGAAATGCTCTTGATCGACAAGGTGATAGCGTACTCTTTGCGTAACCTGTACCTTTCACTACTTTTTAAATGTTAAACAAATGACAAGCGAGCTCATTGTCAAAATTGATTCATTTTACGATCAGCCTGTCGAAAAGCAAGATGATACGCTGCGAGAGGTGCTCGCCTTCGCCAATGCTAATCCTCAGAAGTTCAAAGAGATCATTCACAATGAAGAGTTCAACGAGTTGAATCAACTTCCGATCTATTATGAAGCACTATCGCATGATCTGGACAATTGGAGCGACTTCTTTTTGGAGGAGCTGAACCGATTGCTGGCAGCAGCGCGTAAATCTGCAAGGCCCAGGACCGTTTTGAATCATATTCAGGAATTTTCGTTCATAAAAGCTGATCAATTCAAGTACAGCAATGACTTTATTGAAATTTTGAAAAAAGAACTGGACAATCCCCACCCGACGTTTCGGTATTGCGCTATAAGCGGCATTGCCGATTTTATGGAAAGGAACGATCATGACTTGATCGATCACTTGAAGAAGCACCTTCATGATCCAAATTGGCGTGTGCGGTATTGGACCCGATTGACCGTAGAAGATTTAACGAAAGGGTCGAAACCTCCAAAACTCTTAATCGCAGATCGGCTCAGAGCAGTTTTTATGAGCCCTTTGGATTTTGAATAGGCCTTCATTCTCATTGAAATAATACAACTGCCTCGATCAAAGCTCGAGTTAAGAATGATCTTTGCACCCATGTGTTATATCACTCTTTGGTTGACATCAGTCAAATCCGAAAACAGTTGGGTACCTTCGCAGGCTGAATTCTTTGTTTGAGAGAATCATGGACCAAACAACCCGAATTGATGGGTAGCTCAAACGGGTAGAAGAAAATGTAATGGTAGAGAACGGCATGCAAACCTTCGAAGATTTCAAGATCAAAAAGCAATTGTTTAATGCCATTGCTGACTTAGGTTTTGAGAAACCGACGCCCATTCAGTTGGAGTCGTATTCAGCGATTTTGGCAGGGCGCGATTTTGTGGGAATCGCCCAAACGGGAACAGGTAAAACCATGGCCTACTTGCTTCCCATCTTGCAAGACTTAAAGTATTCCGAACAGCCCCACCCGCGGATTTTGATATTGGTGCCCACCAGAGAGTTGGTGATCCAAATCGTAAAGGAAATTGAAAAACTAACGGCCTACCTGAGTGTGCGGACGCTGGGCGTATACGGAGGTACAAATATCAACACGCAGAAAAAAGCAATAGTAGAGGGCCTCGATATCATAGTGGGTACACCGCGACGACTCTATGACTTGGCGCTCACCAATGTTTTGCGACTCAATTCTGTCAAAAAGCTAGTGATTGATGAGGCAGACATCATGCTCGACTTTGGCTACAAGACTCAGCTGAGAAACATCTTTGATTACCTGCCATCGAAAAGGCAAAACATACTCTTCTCGGCCACGATGACCACTTATGTTGATGAATTGATCGATGGTTTTCTTGTCAATCCCGAGAAGAAAACGATCTCTATCAGCGGAACGCCTTTGGACACCATCAGCCAAGAGGCTTATTCGGTGCCCAATTTTTACACCAAGGTCAACTTGCTGAATCATCTCCTGGCAGACAAGGAGGCTTACGGCAAGGTTTTGATCTTTGTAGCTACCAGGGTGGCCGCCGACCGACTTTTCGAAACTTTGGAGTTCGGTTCTGAGTTGGCGCTTATTCACTCGGGGAAAGAGCAGAACTACCGCAGCAAATCCATTGAGCGATTTGAAGACGGCACAAGCAGAATCCTGATAGCTACTGATGTGATATCAAGAGGAATTGACATCGAGAAGGTGGGCACCGTCATCAGTTTCGACACACCACACTACCCCGAAAACTACATTCACCGCATCGGCCGTACGGGAAGGGCAGAGCAGGAGGGAAGGTCCATACTCTTACACAGGGAGAAAGAGACAGACCAGAAGGGAGCCATCGAAAGCTTGATGAATTACTCCATTCCCGTCACCCCATTTCCCATGGAGGTGCAGGTAACCACCCAACTCACTCCCGAAGAAAAGCCCAAGATCGAGGAGCCCGTTGAGTCGCCACACAAGGATTTATCCATTGCCGTGGGGCCCTCATTTCACGAGAAGTCGGCCAAGAATAGCAAAGAAAAAGCCACCGAGAAGGCTTACCACCGCAAGTTGAAGGAGAAGTACAAGAAGCCCCAGAAGCGCGGTGACAAGATTCAAAACAGGAAGAAGAAGGGGAGGTAAGGACGCTTTGGAGGCTTTACTTTTTGTAGCCGAACAATTAAACATCAAAGTCCGTGTTTTTAACTTATTCGCGTATTCAATCTTTGAGAGAAATGAAATAAAAGTAAACGCTTTGAAGAAAAGACTCCATAGTTTTAAATATGCCTTTGAGGGGTTTAGAACGCTTCTTAAGGAAGAACCGAATTCAAGAATTCACCTCGTGGCTGCTGCAATTGCTATTGCTGCGGGTTTCTTTTTTGGCATAACACAATCGGAATGGATCGCATTACTCTTCGCGATAGGCTTTGTGTTTGCCATGGAGTTGTTGAATAGCGCCATTGAGAATCTTTCGGATCTGGTTTCTCCGGAGAAAAACAGTTTTATCAAAAAAGCCAAAGACCAAGCCGCTGCAGCAGTTCTGATCTCGGCGATTGTATCCTTTGGAATTGGTTTGATTATTTTCATTCCAAAAATCATCTTACTGATGGAGGTGATGAGTTAGCACTGCCAAAGCCCCGTCATCATTACCTGATTCGATTCTCGTATAGAAAGTCACATTCCCTATTTTGGGATCGAAAAAAACCACCAATTGGAGGCAGGTACACTATATCTCATAAGCCGGATAACACGCACTCGAGTGCGTATTATCCGAGTACTGAAATACTTGGATGACTTTTAGGGTATAGTAGACTATTTAGAAGAAATTGACCAGCCTTCGTTCGGGTTTAACACGAGGGATTGTAGCTCAATACTGATTAAGTCCAAAACTAGAGATTGAACTCGAAGTTCAATTTTCAAGTGGCATAGAAGCATTTTTGAGGGGGTTAGTTTAAGACTATTTATAGAGCTCGAAATTGGAGAGCCATTGGTTGAGACAAATGAACTTATCAGCATGAGAGCAAATTACATTATCTACAACAATAGGAGTGATAGCGTCGAGTTTAATGTTCTCGATTTGGAAGGTAACATTAGGAACCGAACAAGGCGTAGCTTGGCGCCTTATTCATTCTACAGGGTGAGTACCACCTAGGAGAAAATTATTTCATCGAAGTATTGGTTGATGACTCTTGCTACAAAGTATATCGGCATAGCAAAGAGGAGTACCTTATCGTAAACTAGTCGAGATAACGGAACACTCGAATAAAATAAAGCCGCCGTAGATGATACGGCGGCTTTTCCCTTATTTCTTAATGCTGCAATCTCTGCCAACGTTTCTTAAACCCGGCCTTTCAAGATCGTCCCAAGAGTTTGGTTTTTTCTGTTATCACGCTGCTTACGGGACGATTTTCAATTTTGCTCTCCAGCCAGGAGATTAAGTCGAGGTAAAGGAAGGCGCGCTTCTCGTAGGGATGAGTCTCGTAGATCTTAAGTCTGATCAGTAGCTGTTCAAATTCAGTTTTGAGTTGATGGGGTAGGACATTACCCAAATCTAGTTGGCGTAAAAAGCGAATGATTTCCTGTTGGACTTCATGCAACTCGTTCATCTTGATCAAGTACTTGTAAGTGCTCTTTAAGTAACTATCAAAATTCTCATCCAATCCAGCTTCGTAGCGGGCCAGCAAGTTCAAAATCCTGGCAAAGCACATCAGGTCTTCGCGCATGCTCAAGTCTTTGTTAGTAATGATCTTTTCCAAGTAAGCAATGCAGAGCGCATGATTGCCCATCCCGAAATAGAGACAGGCGATTTTGTAGTAAAACAGCATAACGTGATGATCGTCCAATCGGTCGCGGTGCACTTCGATCCCTTCATCGATCCCAGCTACAAGATAGCGCCCATCCGTGAATGACCCATCCAAGAAGTGCAGGTTAAGTTTATTGATATAGATGTATAGAAAGGATAAAGCAGCATTGTTTTCGTTTATGGGAAATCGTTTGTCTCCAATCGTTTTCTCAAGTGCTTGCAGCGACGCTTTAAACTTCGACACATGACGCATCAGGAAGAGCGACTCGAGCAGGTAATGATTGCCTTTAAGGAACCAAACGGGGTTTTGAACGATCATTTTGGTATCGGCGTAAAAAAGCTCCACCCAGCGGGTAGCATTTTTGTAACTCGCCAAAACATTTTGGGTCAAAAGGCTATGCCACAAATTGGCCTTGTAAAACCAAAGCTTCTCTCTAAAACCCAATTGGTTCCGCTGGATTTCCGGCATTCGTTCATGGAAGAAGCTAGTCAAGCGCTGCATTTCGGCATCATTCTTTGCATATCCCGATTTTAGCATGATGCCATAAAGCTGCAAAGACAGATTGGATAGCCGTCCGGCAATTGTATTCATTTGGCTCAGCTCATTGGCTTCAGTCACCAGTTGGTCTGCACGGCCGCTTATACTTCTGGTAATGTATTGTGATTCAATTACCTTTTCAAATTCGACGATCTCGAGTGCGATGGATTTCTGTTCGTTTTCTATGGCCAGAAGTTTTGCTTTTTCCAGCAACTTCAGGCTCTGCTTGTAGAGCCCTTTTTGGTAGAGGATTACGGCAAAGTCGAGCTGCTCACGAAGCTGTATGCGTATGTTTTGATGAGATGGAGACAGGCGAAGGCTAACCAATATTTGACGGTACAAGTGGGCCTTCAGATTAGGGAGCTGCTGTTTCTTTACAATTCCTGACTTTAGGATGGCTTCTTCATCGTATTCAGCGGCTTTTTCAAGGTGACTGAATAAAGCCATAAACTTGGATTCAGAATTTACCCCAAGTCTGTTTACATATAGTTTGAATTGGCGCTTTTCAGACTTCGTAAGTGCCTTGATCAATATATACAGGGAGTCTTTGTGCCGCTTGATCATCGTATTAAATCCACGTTTAGTTAGCTGCTTATCAGTCATGTGATAAGCATTAATGGTGTTTAAACATTGTAAGATCAGTGGGTGGGCACTGCACTAAAAGTAAGGAAGACTTTAAGTTCGCGCGAAACAAATCTATCATTTGGCCTTAAATTATCGATATGAGTGTAGAGAAAGTTCAAATTTTTGACACTACCCTACGGGATGGAGAGCAGGTACCGGGTTGTAAACTAGATACAGCGCAAAAGTTGGTTATAGCTCGAAGGCTTGATGAATTAGGAGTAGATATAATAGAAGCAGGTTTTCCTATTTCCAGTCCCGGAGATTTTAAGTCAGTTCAGGCCATTGCCAAGACAGTAAAGAACGCCACCGTTTGTGGGCTATCAAGAGCGGTAAAGAGTGATATAGAAGCAGCAGCAAGAGCACTTGAACATGCCGTAAAGCCACGCATCCACACAGGTATTGGAACGTCAGACTCTCATATCAAGCACAAATTCAATGCAACGCGAGAGGAAGTTGTGGAAAGAGCCATAGAAGCCGTTGCTTATGCGAAGTCCTTTGTAGATGATGTGGAGTTTTACGCAGAAGATGCAGGTCGTACCGACAATGAATTTCTGGCGTATATCTGTTCTCAAGCCATTGCAGCAGGAGCTACAGTATTGAATATTCCCGATACTACGGGCTATTGCCTTCCCCATGATTATGGGGCTAAAATCAAATACTTAAAAGAGAATGTGGTAGGGATTGAGAAAGCAATTATCTCTTGCCATTGCCATAATGATTTAGGTTTGGCTACAGCCAATTCCATTTCAGGGGTGATGAATGGAGCGAGGCAAATCGAATGCACCATAAACGGAATAGGGGAGAGAGCCGGAAATACATCTTTAGAAGAGGTAGTCATGGTACTTCGTCAGCATCCCCTTTTGAATTTGGATACGGGAGTAAAATCTAAACTGCTCTACGGCACCAGTACCATGGTTTCTGAGATTATGGGCATACCCGTGCAGCCGAATAAGGCCATTGTCGGTGCAAATGCTTTTGCGCACAGCTCGGGCATTCACCAAGATGGAATGATCAAGAATCGCGAGACTTACGAAATCATTAATCCTACAGATGTTGGGGTTTCCGATTCTGCTATCATCCTTACTGCTCGCAGTGGACGTGCTGCACTGGCTTACAGAGCCAAGAAGTTAGGCTACGAATTGACCAAGCTCCAGCTAGATGATGTCTATGAGGAATTTCTGGAATTTGCAGACCGTCTGCGTGAGGTAGAAGATGAAAACATTCATCAAATCATGGAAAACTGCCTGAGTCCGGTTAAGAAAATGGCCTGATGTAATTCTGGGCTATTCGCAAGAAGTTAGCCCATCTGTCAAAGAATGAAGATACATTGATTTCTTAACCTGCATCAATGGATTGCATTATCTTAGTCTTCATCTTTGGCAAAAAAATAAGTCATCATGAAAAAGTTCAAAACCCTTATTCCGGCAGGTTTAATCCTCGTGCTATCAGCTTATACTACTATTGAGTCCACCAACTGGGTCATTGCGGACGGACATGCCATAAACTTTTCGGGAACTGATGCTGAAGGTGTATTTGCCTCCATGTCAGGAGATGTTCAATGGGATGAAGCCGATTTGACGGCATCGACTTGTGCACTTAAAATCGATGTAAACTCCATCAATACGGGCAATGGAATGAAAAACAAACACGCCAAAAGCGATAAGTGGTTTGATGCCGAAACATATCCCTACATTGAATTCATATCCGACACCTTCACAAAAACCGCATCAGGTTATGAAGCTACCGGTACCCTGAAAATGCGCGGAATCGAAAAAGAAGTAACCATTCCATTCACTTTTGAAGACGATACCTTCAAGGCCATGTTTTCGGTCAATCGCCTGGATTATGAAATAGGCAGCATGAAAGGCATGATGAAGAAGGTGTCCAACGAGATTAAACTCGATGTGTCTATTCCCGTAACTAAAAATTAAGAGCATGAAGGTTCAATTATTCCATGGATTGGCAGCAGGACTCTTATCAGGAATTGCGGGTGTGGTATACCAGTCCGTTTATGAAAATGCTATGTACCTCGATTTCAGCAAAGTGATCAATGTAGGATCAATTATTGGCGCCTCTGTTTTTGGGTGTCTTCTCATGGCAATTGGGTATTGGTTATTGGGCAAATTCAAGAAGCCTAATCTCAAGGTTTGGTTGAATGCACTGATCGTGGTTTTGAGCTTCGCCAGTATTCTAAGTCCATTGGCCATGACGTTACCGCTGGATGTCGAATTTCCCGAGCTATTTCCGGGGCTGGCCATTCCAATGCATTTTTTTCCTGCTCTGGTGTTTTTTGGTTTAGATCCTGTTTTCAGTAAGCACGCAGAGGTATAGGACGCCGAGTGCAGCAAGCTAGTCTAATATGAAATACACCAAGCTCAATAGAAATTGGAATGCTGATCCAGGCGCTCCTGATCTAAAGGTATCGCCGATTGATGGAGGAATTCAATTATCATTTGTTTTGGATCCCAAGGGCTTTGAGCATATCGATGAGGGCGAGATGGGCAAAGTCCTACTCGATCGAGTATATGCATACACGTTGGATCCGACTGATCAGAATGTATACGTAGACGGCAACTTTAGATTTCAGAACGACCAACTTCCTTGGGGAGAGTTTTATGAGCTTCCGAATATCAATTGGAAGGATTTCCCCGAGGATAAAAAGGTGCTGGATGACCAAATTGATAAGAAAGAACTGAGACACTTCATCTTCTTTTTTAGGGACCAAATTTTTGAATGTCTTGCTATGGATTGCAGCTTCAAATATGACAACGGACTAATGGAGCTTCTGGAGGAGAAGTATCCGAAGGGATACCTCAATCATTACTTGACCATGTTTGCCTCCCAATTTGAAAAGCCTTCCCGCGAAAACTTTAGAATGTACACGGATTTGTACATTCAAATGGAAGGCAAGAAGGAGTTTGCTGATTTGAAGGCTGAGCTTCAAATGGTCAAGAAAAACAGTGATTTAGGCCTCTATCTGAAGTTTGGAAATAGTCTTGAAATTTTTGGCCTTGGCCAAAAGCAAATCGATGAAATGGTCAGGGAGATTGAAAAATTCAAAGGTTGATATAGATTCATCAACGGCTTTCTTTTGAGATGCTTTTTATCACTCTCTTGTTGTTAAGGAATGTAAAGGCTTGAAAAAATCTACTGATGCTATTGAGCGAAATGTAGGAAAGTCTAATTGGTTAACCCAAGAATATTGGTATTTGTAAATTAAGAATCTAAGTTTACCGATTCATAGTGTGGTTCGATGATTGGTTAATTCCGAAAACTCTACCCTGAAAATTCAATAATTATTGAAATCAGTTTTTAATCTCATATCAGAATAGACATGAATGACGCACATCTTCATTTAATCGTAAATCACTTTCCTATTGTGGGCTTGTTTATTGGAACCCTCGTGCTTATTGCCGGGTTGTTGCTAAAAAAAACAGAAGTAAAACTTACCGCTTTCGGAATCTATATTTTTAGTGCCATTGCATCTGCGATGGCCAATAAAACCGGTGAAGAAGCTGAAGAGATTCTTGAAGAGATTGCCGGTATTAGTCATTCACTCATACATACTCATGAAGAGTATGCGGAGACGTTCTTAGTCCTTGCTATGATCTTAGGAGCATTGTCTTTGATTGGATTCATAGCAGAAGTAAAAAAACTCAAGTTCGCCAATTTTCTCACAGTTCTCATTCTTTTGTTTGCCATTGCAGCGGGTGTCTCAGCGACATATGTAGGAACCAGCGGTGGTGAGATCAGGCATACTGAGATTAGAGACGATGCCGCAGTGGTGGAACACGAAAGTGACGACGATTAGAGGTCTACTTTCCTTGATTTCTTAGCGGAATTCTAGCTTTTGTGTGGTCAACTTGGATTTTAACTAGTTTTGTACGCAAATAATCTAGCATTACTAACGATCAAGCCCGGCATGCAAACGATAGGGTAGGTATTCGGATATGGAATTCCATATTCATGATATCTGCAGGTTTGCTTTATTGAATGAGATTTTTCCTTCTGGTTTTACTATCCGTCTCCTTTTCTCATATTGGGCTCGGTCAAACGGCAGATTTACAGCATAATAGCTCTAAAAGGGGTAGCCTATATTTCTATTGGGGTTGGAACCAAGATTGGTTTACCAAATCTGATTTACACTTTAGTGGAACTGACTATGATTTCACTTTAAAAGATGTAGTCTCCGCCGATCGACAGTCCGACTTTTCAGTTGATGCCTATTTGAATCCCACAGTCATGACCATTCCGCAATACAATTTTCGGATAGGTTATTACTTTAAGAATGATTGGGATATTTCTTTTGGAATCGACCACATGAAGTATGTGATGAAGAATTATCAAACAGTAAAAATATCGGGAGAAATAAGCACTAATCGATCTGATTACGACGGATTATATGATAACGATGACATCGTTTTGGATGAGGATTTCTTGAAGTTTGAGCATACAGACGGGCTAAATTATCTGAACATTGAGCTCAGGCATACTGACGTAATTTTTGAGAAGAACAAAGTTCAAATTAACTTGATTGAAGGTATAGGAGGTGGAATTCTCTTGCCAAAGACCAACACCACTCTATGGGGAACAGATCGGTATGACGAGTTTCACCTATCGGGTTATGGAATAGGAGCTGTTCTTGGAGTCAACTTCACTTTCTTCAATGGATTCTTTATTCAGTCTGAGGTGAAAGGAGGGTTTATCGATTTGCCGAAGGTGAGAACGACAACTTCTTCCGCTGATAAAGCCAATCACAACTTCTTTTTCACTCAGGTAAATGTTGTGTTTGGCGGAATCATACAGACCAAGCGAAGGCCAAAGAGCCCTAAAGCTTCGGTTGAATAGTGCTGGGAATTGGACCGAAGTTGAATTAATAAAAAGTATTGTATGAGGACAATACTATCACTTAAGACTTAGCCACAGTCTTGGTTTTCCTTTTGTAAAATCTCCTGATTCCGAGTATAATAAGGGGCGTTCCTATAACTGTAGGGCCGAGCCAGATCACTAGTGGATGTAGTGAGTCTAAATTTGGAAAGTTGGTTACTAAAAATGCGGTTATGGCTGCGATCAGTGCCCCACCCATTCTGCCACCGTGTTTACCTGCGGCCTTATCAGGAGTGGTTTTCAAAACTAAGTCAGTGAAGGATAAAGTAGCGAGAATTCCTCCCAAGACATATAGAATAATCGCTCCCAAAGGGTTGATAATCCCAATGTAGATCATATAAGCCGCTGTGAGAATTCCCGCTGCCCCGATAGCTTTTGTCAGTTTTAGCTTTTTGTCAAATGGCATTCGCCTGATCCATACCCATCCCGAGCTTACTAAGTAGAGCGTGAAGAAGCCGATACCTAGCAGAAATGGATTAGGGTGGAAAATGGAAAGGGCCACTGCGATTGCTGCAGATGTCGCCATAGATAGTGCAAAGACTTTTCCGAAATTACTGTGCCTTTTACTTCCCTTTTTGAGAAAAGCGGAAATCAAGCCTGTTGCGAGCGCAAGACCTCCAGTGGCGATATGTGCATAAAGTATGTACTCGTATTTTATTTCCATCTGCTAGGGTAAATTACCATTTGTATAAAATTAATTTCCAAATTTCTGCCGGTGGCATTGGCAATATCCGCATTCGAATCGGATTGGATCAAATAGCGCAAGTTGGTGCGCAAAATCCAAGCTTCGGTATCGGTAGGGCGAATGTCCCACCCAAAGGAAATGCCGTAAGAAAGCGCCGAATAGTCGTCTTGGATCTTTGGCAAGTCACCATCGTTGATTTCTGCCTTTATATAGTCACTTCCCACGCTGAATCCGAGAAAAGGAACAAAACCTTTGTAATCGAAAAGGAATTTGAATCCCTCTAAGCCAAGTCGGTGTTGTCTGATGATGTAATCTAGACTGTAAGCTTCATCTTGTAGCTTCATAGGCCGCCACGAAGCGCGAACTCCTGCATCCAATTCATGGAAGTAATAGCCCACGGCAACATCGGGATATAAGGTCAAAGGTGGTCTGTCGGGCATAAAGTCGTATGCTTCGAGCATGGGCACATCGCTTACCGATACATTTGCCGAAAGGCCGATGGCTACGTTCCATGTGCTGAGCTTTCCCTCTTCTGCAAAACCATCGTAGCGTTGCTTTACGTCTGCTTTCGATTTCTCGGAAGAAAGATTAGCAGTGGTATCGAAGTACTTTTTCAATGCAATGGACAATCCGAAATCCGATGCTTCGATCGGTGCACTGCCTTCTCGGGAAATGGCGTAGTTCACTTCATTGTTAAAGACGTGATGCGTCGAAAGCTCCAGGGTATAAAAAGAACCGAAGACAATATTGAGCCCTACTTCCAATCCAAAACGACTGGTTTCGAAAAGCGGTCCATCGCCGATGCGCAATTCAGGAGTGATCCATTGAACTCCAATGAAAGGTCGTGGTCCTTTTCGGCTTAAGCCAAATGGCAAGTAGCGAAAGCCCGTGATTACTCCCTCGCTGTAGTGCCAATCCTCGCCGCCGATACGAGAGGTGAACAACGGTATGGAAATGTAGAAATCGGCTTTTTGCCAAAAGTGAGTACCTCCCATGAGCAAGCGCCCTGCCATGTATTCGGGTGAGTTTGACCCACCGAAAGCATCCAATTGAGCCCCTACATATGTCTGGGCAAATTTGTACTTGTCCTTTTGTCCGTATCCCGAAACGGAAGTCATCAAGATCACTATCGCTGCAAATATCTTTTCCATGTCGCAAATGATTTCATACAATGATACGGGCACAAAGCCGCTGATGGCAAACCAAAGGGACGAATGGGAAGGGTTTGGTATTGTTGGGAAGGAATGGGACGAACGGGAAGGTTGGTTTCTCAGCCGGATGTTTTCTTTAGCTCCGAATCAAACGACTTGAGCTTTCCTCGGCTGACCAGTGCCACCACTTCAGAATGGAGAAAAGTCAACGTATATCCCCGAGCATTTCCGTCGACGTGATTGACCAGCGACATATTGACAATCCACGATCTGTGCGTCCGAAAGAATCCATGGGGCAATTCTTGCTCAGTAGCGTTCAGCGATTTCCGAATCAACACCGCCTTTCCTTCTTTCCGATGAATTTCGATGTAGTTGCCCGAACTCTCGATAGCCAATACGTCCTTGGCACTTCCCTGAAACGCCACCTCTCCATCTTCTCCTGAGATACTCAGTATTGAAGAAGTAAGAGTAATTCCCTGCCTTTCTGCAATGATTCGATTGTCGTCGAATACTGCTTTGACATTTCGGTGGTGGTAGATGTTTTGCCTCACCAATGCCTGAATGGCAATAGGAATAATGCCAATGGCAAAAGTAAATCCCACAAAAAGAATGAACGTATCAAAGCTCCAAGGAAAGAAATCCATGTAGCAACTCAAAAGGAAGTTGCCAACGGCAATGAGCAACACATTACACATGGAATGGGTAATCTCCCTGCCAACAGTCCACTTTTGATCGTTGTAAAACTGCCCGAAGAGAAAAGGGAAAATCATTTGAGTGATCAGCAGAAAGCTCAGTGTAACCAATCCGTATAAAGCCGCAACGGCCAATAAACCTTCTTCCAGCTGGTTAAGACCAAAAGGTTTGAACACGAAGAGAAAACCAAATACGAAAAAGGCAATGAGAAATGCCGACCTCAGACGCTGAGACTTTTCGACAAGAGGCGGGAAAGGGCGCTGAAGTACCCTGATCATTCCACTGTTTTGTACGCGTGCTCGATCAGCTCATCCATGCTCACATACTCCAAGGTCTTCTCATTGGTAGCTTCCAATATCACCTTCGGTGCGGCTCCATGGCGATAGGCTTCTTGCCACCTCAAAGCACAAAGGCACCAGTGGTCTCCAGGCTTTAGGCCTGGAAACTCGAATTCCGGAACAGGAGTCGATAGATCATTGCCCATGGCTTTGGTAAAACGCAAGAACTCGAGCGTCATGATACAGCAAACCGTATGAGTTCCTTGATCTTCATTGCCTGTGCTGCAACAGCCGTTTCTGTAAAACCCTGTCATAGGGTTCGTGCTGCAGGTAATGAGTTTTTCGCCGAAAACGTTAAGGTCTTGTTCCATATTGGACAAATCTAGCCAATGGAAATTAATTTAAGAACTGGACAAACGGAAATGAGAAAGTCGCCGGAGCTTTATGCTTTCATCAGTACTTAGCTACCGTCGAGTCTATTTCGTCGCTGTACGCGAGTATTCCACCTTCCAAATTGTATAAATTATCAAATCCTTGGTTTTGTTCAAGGTATTGAATGGCATTGGCACTTCTTACGCCACTGCGGCACATAATCACTACTTTTTTATCCTTGGCTATCTCTTCCAATTTCTCGGTGATGTATTGCATGGGAATGAGTATTCCACCTAGGTTTGATATTTCGTACTCGTAGCGTTCACGAACATCTACGAGTTGGAAGTTTTCTTTATTCTCTATCCACTGTTGTAATTCTGCGGGGCTGATTTCTTTCATGATTCAGATAGATTTCATTGTCAATAGACAAACGTAAGCCAAAGGTATAATCTTCATTGGTCAAAAGAGCAATCATGGTTTAATTTTAAGATAGATTTCATATTGAGGTCAAATAAGATGAAAGATCGTTCAATGCATTGGCGCATTTCTGAAAAATTATTCAAAACCAGGCTGAGTGATTTATGCGTTTAATAAATTACCAAAAGTGACACCTCGAGTAGCATCTCTTTCCGAAAAGATAGCGAAATTGCACCATACTATTTAGATGTTGAAACGAAACTGGAATTGCCTCGAATACTACCAAAGTCGATCAACTCTGGCCTAGCATTTAAAAATGAACAGAACTTTTGAAACCGAACTTTGATGAGCCTGATCGCTATACTTCTTGCCGGTACTACTGATATTCCCTTTCTGAAAGAGATCGTCCTCATACTCGGGCTTTCAGTTCTGGTCATCTACATCTTCCGAAAAATTAAGCTGCCGGCTATACTTGGTTTTCTCGCCACGGGGATTCTATTCGGACCCAATGCCTTAGGACTGGCAAGTCGTGGATCCGAGATCGAAATGCTGAGCGAAATCGGGGTCATCTTACTATTGTTTATTATCGGTTTGGAGTTCAGTCTCAAGAACTTGATGTCCATCCGAAAGGTGGTTTTTATAGGTGGCTCCATCCAAGTCTTGCTTACCATCGCCATCACGGCGGGCATTAGTTTCCTACTCGGTTACGAGCTCACCGAAGCGGTCATGCTGGGATTTCTTTTTGCCTTGAGTAGCACGGCTATTGTACTGAAGCTACTTCAAGAGAAGGGACTCATGCGCAGCAATCATGGTAGAATCAGCTTAGGGATATTGATTTTCCAAGATATTATCGTCGTTCCGATGATTCTATTGGTTCCCATCATTTCGGGGCAGGAGAGCAATGTTTGGGGAGCATTAGCTATCCTTTCGGGAAAGGCGCTTTTCCTTGTGGTAGCGATTTATGTTTCTGCGAGGTACTTAGTGCCGAAACTCTTACACGAGATTGCAAGGACCAGAAGCCGAGAGTTATTTCTGATCACCATTATTGTCATCTGTTTTGCGGTGGCCTTCGTTACTTCACTCATGGGACTTTCGCTCGCACTCGGTGCCTTTATGGCGGGTCTATGCATCAGTGAGTCGGAGTACAGCCATCAGGCTACAGGTTTGATTATTCCCTTTCGAGAAATATTTACCAGCTTCTTCTTCGTATCAATCGGAATGCTGCTAGACCTCAATTTCCTGGTGATGAACTTGCCACTCGTGCTGCTTTTTACCGTTATGGCAGCCATCGTAAAGTTTGGCGTGCTCGTGCTGGCTGCTCGGGTTTTGAGGTTTTCACTAAAGACCAGTATCCTTGTAGGGCTTAGCTTATTGCAAATCGGTGAATTTGCCTTTATTCTTTCCCGCACGGGTATGGAAGCCGGATTGATTTCTGAGCTGACCAATCAGTACTTCCTTTCTGTTTCGATTCTAACGATGGCCGTCACTCCATTCCTTATCGACTTCGGCGAACGCATTGCCAATTTCCTGATGCGGACACCGATGAGCAAATTTGTCAATGACACTGATCCAACCGAGACTGAGCAATCGACGGAGTTGGTCGCAACACTAAAAGCTCACCTCGTTATCATTGGTTATGGAACCAATGGTCGTAATGCGGCAAGGACGGCCAAGGAGGCCAAGATTCCTTACGTCATCATAGATCATGACGCTGACACTGTAACCACTGCAAGGGAAAAAGGGGAGCACATCATATTTGGCGACGGCAGCAATCCCTTTATTTTGGAATACGTGCATATTTATCAAGCACGCGTGGCCGTGGTAGCCATCAATGACCACCAACGTGCATTGGAAGTCGTAGCAAATATTCGAGAAATATGCAATACGGTTCACATCATTGCACGCAGCCAAAGCATACCCGAAACGGAGGAGCTCTTGCACATTGGAGCCAGTGAGGCCATCAGCCAGGAATTTGAAGCTTCTGTAGAAGTTTTTGCCAGAATGCTCAATCAATTCTTGATTAAACCTGACGAGATAGATGGCTTTATAGATATGGTACGCGACGAGGCCTACTCAGAAGTTCATTCTAATTATCACTATTATAAAAAGGATGCTCTGGAACTCAACGAAATTCAAGCGTTGAATCTAGTCTTGACTGATTCTTGTCCCTTCACGGGAAAGAACCTCTGCGAAACGCCCATGATGGAAAAGTACAAAGTACGGATGATAGGCTTTTACAGAAACGGTCACTTTGTATCGAAACTCGACGGTGCCACACAGCTCCATGCAGGAGACGAGATTATTGTCTTTGGATCCGAGAATGACTTAAAAGGATTTAAGGCAGAGTGGGAGGGAAGGCCTGCGGTGGTAGCTTGATTTTAGTTGGTTCGATACTTTGTGTCTTAAGCTCCTAGTAAGGAATAGGTATATACGTATCGTCTCCATCCACTTCGGGGAATTTTTTAGCGATCCAATCTTCTTTTGCCCGTTTCAGGCGGTCTTTGCTATGTGATACAAAATTCCACAACAAGAAGTGTTCTTCCGGCAAAGGCTCACCTCCAAAAAGTAAGACCTGAGTATTTTTGTCCAGGCGAATTTCGCATGCATCATTTGTCTTGCTGATCAGCATCTGTCCCGCTTCAACTTTTTGATCTCCTTCGGTAATCGAACCTTTGACGATAACAAAGGCCACTTCCCCCGTGAGTTGTCCTCGTAGATTTAATGTGGTCGCTTTTTCGGCATGGATATCGACCATAAATAAAGGGGAGAAACCTTGGAGTGGAGCTGATTTTGCAAAGGCAGTCCCCGCAACCAATTTGAAGGTCAGCGTATCTGTTTTCCAGGTGGGAATATCAGTGCTCGGGTAGAAGTCAAATCGCGGACCCATTTCCTCCATTTCAGTTGGCAAGGCCACCCATATTTGGTATCCGTGCATGATAAATTCATCTTGAGTTCTTTTCGGTTTCGGCGTTCTTTCGGTATGCGTCACTCCGCTTCCTGCCGTCATAAAACCTACATCACCCGGGCTGATCACTTGTACCGTGCCGATGCTATCTCGATGCTCTATTTCTCCTTCGAAAAGATAAGTCAAGGTGCTCAACCCAATGTGCGGATGCTGGTCGACATCTACATATTTTCCATTCCCAAGTTTTGCCGGGCCCATATGGTCTATAAATGTAAAAGGCCCGACCTGACGTTTCTTTCTAAAAGGAAGCAGACGGCCTACCATAAAATTACCGAGGTCAGCTTGTCTTTCATCTACGAGCAGTTTATTGTTTGCCATAAGGTGCTTTAGTTTTAATTTTTTGGAAGACATCTTAGCCACGATGAGCAGCGTGAAGAGCATGCTTTAAGGCGATTTATACTAGTATTTGTCGCTATTCTTTTTCATGTTCTTGATTAATTTTCCCAAGTCTTTTCCTTTCTTTTTTCTTTCACGAGCATTTGACTCAAAATGCCTTCTCTCTTTTTCCATCTTGAGAAAATTCTCGTAGGTTTCGGTGTTCAGTTCATCATTTTCCAAGGCAGTTAATACTGCGCATTCATCTTCATTTGTGTGCTTACAATCATTGTACTTGCAGTTTTGCGACAGATTCAATACTTCCTCAAAAGTCATTTCAAGCCCTTCGGAAGAATCGGTCATACCTATTTCCCGCATTCCCGGATTGTCGATTAGTACTCCTTTTTCAAAAACAATTAACTCTCTATGTGTAGTCACATGCTTTCCTCGGTCTATACTTTCGCTTATTGCACCCGTTTCAGCCACTTTCTCGCCAATGATTGTATTGATTAACGTCGATTTCCCAACACCCGAAGAACCTAGAAAACAGTAGGTTTTTCCTCGGATTAGCCTCGAATTAATTTTTTCAATCCCGACATTTGACTCGTTGCTAATTGGGATGATAGGCACATGTTTAATTCTTGCGCGTACTTTACTTAACAAACCTGCCAGCTCTGACTCCTCGATCAAATCTATTTTACTTAAAACGATTATAGGATCAATTTTGGAGTCGTAACAAATGGTTAAGTAGCGCTCAAGTCTATTTACGCTGAAATCTCTATTGACGGATTGAACGATTATTCCGACATCAATATTGACGGCTATAATCTGGGTTTGACTCAACGTTCCAACTAGCTTTCTTTTTAAGACTGAACTTCTTGGAAGTACTCCATAAATTAATGCTTTGCCCTCATCATATTCTGAAACCGCCACCCAATCTCCAACTGAAGGCAATTGGTTCTTATCAGTAACCGTGAATCTTAGATTTCCAATCAATTCACAATCCAACTTGTTCGATTCAGTTTTGACCGTATACCGCTCCTTATGCTCTTTTATTACCCGTCCAATTCCAAAAGATTTCAGGTTTTGTTTCTTTCGGGATTCTTCAAATACACTGTTGTATCCTAGATCTTCGAGGGTCATTCTTCTATTTTAGTTCTTAGACGAAGTAGCGGGCAATTTTAATGCGATCCAATCTTCCTTCGCATGAAGACGCAGGATTTAGGAAAATCAAAGTAATGAGCGACACTATTCACTATTTATTTAAGGTTTATTATGAACATATAAGTAAGTAAACGAACCGAACCCAATAATCACTTGACACCTTTTTTATCGGGAAGTATCGGTAGAATAGACAATTGTAATTCTGATAAATCTATTGGAAAGGTAGAGAAAGAAAATTGGTTAAGACTATCATTAGTCGAATGCTCTCCACATAAAAGGCACAAAACAAGAATTCCAAGGGTCGCCATTTTGCTGTTTTAAGTCGTAGAATATTTGCCACAAAAAAAAACCGCCCCCTTTTCAGGAGGCGGTCTTCGTTTTAGATCCGATTGGTAATGTCAGATTGGTTATTCTATTTGATGATAAATCTCTGGGTAACTCTTTCGGCTCCTGATGTATAGGATACTGTATAAATTCCCGCAGGGATACCATTTGTTTCCAAACGCAGGGTTTGGTTTGACTCAACAGCTACACGCTGCTGTGTCAAGGTGCGTCCAGTGATGTCTCTCATCTCTATCAAACCTTCTGTAGCCATGCCATCGGCATTGCTTAGGTTTAGGTTGATGTGCCCCACATTGGATGGATTAGGGAATACCGTCATGGCCATGCTGCCTTGAGCCGCATTCGCATGAATTCCGTTTCCATTGATTTCGGCAATAGCCGCACCACCCAATGGAATAAAGAACTCAGTGGCAGAATACTCGCTCACAACCAATGGCTCCTCAGAACAAGCGCAGCGCACTTCCACTTGGTAAGTCTGGCCGATTTGAAGCTGAGACTTTGGTATCTTTCTTCGGAATGGTTCAGTGCCGTCTTCATCAGCATATACGAATATGGTCTGTTGAGGGCCGTCAATCAATCCTCCCCGTACTTGACAAACCGTGGAACCTGGTACCGGTGTCCACTTGATCACCACAAAGTCTGAACTGGAGTTTTGCAATACGCCTACTTGCTCAGGAGCGGGGAAGAATCCTTCGGCGCAGAATACGAATACATCGTCGTCGCGCTCGTTGATGTTCTGGATTCTTTCGTCTTCATCGATTGGCGTTTCAGCGTCCATGTAAGGTGTTTCAGAAAAGAAGGTGTTCAGGTATTCAGCGAAGGCATCTTGCTCGCTTCCCGCAGGGGCGAAGTCAAATGTTCCCACGTCCAATCCTGCCGTGTCCAGATCTACTCGATTTTCTCCAAGTTCTTCAAAAGGGTATCCGTCTCCACCTCCTGCGAGGAAATTCAGGGTAACCACCTTAAAGACTCTTTGGGAATCGCCGCTTATTTCTCCATCGATTACCACAGAGTCCAAAGGCAAGCCTGCCTCATCTACAATGACCAGGTTTTGGATGCGCGAACCAGGCGCCACGATGGGATCAAAAGAGACCTTCATACCACCGATTTGTGGAAATTGACCCGGTGTAGCTCCTTCTTCCGTGGCGCTGAAGCCATGCTCCATCACCGCGAGAAGATCAGATGCGCTCAATTCTAAAACAGAAAGTCTGTTGTTAAATCGAAGGGTGTTCTCCACATCCAGCTGAGATACTTCTCCTTCCAGTTTTCCTGAAATGGCGTTGGCTTGTGGAGGCAAGAACTCAAATACACCCGGAGCTACTTCGTCTACCTCGCCAATGGCCGCTCTGATACCACCACCGTTTTTGATTGAGACAACCACTTCTGAGTCATACTCTTTCGCTACGAAGAGGTTGGCATCGGCAGAGATATTACCCATATTGGTTTCCTCGGTGCGCACACGCTCACGTCGTCCGTCGAGGTACACATCGGTCAATCCCAAGATGTTTCCGTCTTTTGAAATCACGACATCGTTTACCGCATTGGTCAATCGACTTACCAATTCTCCTTTTGAGTTTTCAGCGAAAGCCATTGAAGGATCGTCATATACCTGAGCGATCATCTCGTCGTCGGTAGCGTAGATTCCATTTACACCTTCGTTCAATGAAGAAAGAAGTACAACTCCCGCTGCGTCGAATCCTACTACCAAGCGACCTACATAGCTGTACTCACCATCGGTGCTTACGATTAGTGCAGGCTCTCCGTCTAGGTTTTGTGAAACAAAAGGATAGTTGTCTTCCGCCTCGTCGCCGCTGCGCAGTCTGTCTGTTTGGTCAGCCAAGATTCTGTCAGAACCACCCGCCAATACGATGTCTACACCGCTGAGCAATCCTACGAGCTCCTGCTCGAGAGAGAACTGCTGCAAGTGAGTAGCCAAAATGATTTTGTTTGATCCAGCGGCAATGAGGTCGTCGATTACAGGCTGCAAGATGGCCGCCAAAGCAGGCATATCATTGCTTCCTCCGTTGATGACGCTCACACCGTTGGTGGTAGTGATCGACTCCAATACTTGTGTCGTGGCACCCACTACTCCGATCAATTCGCCGTTGCGCTCAATCAGTGTAGAAGGGGCAATCTTTGGTGCTGCACCTGCTGCATCAAGATCTGATGGCAACGATTGGAAAGCGGTGTTTGGCAATAGCTCATCGGTAAACAACCCCGATAGGTTATCGTCTCCTGAGAAGTCGAGATTGGCACTGAGGTAGGGGAATTGAGCTCCCAACCAGCGTACATCTCCCAAGCCTGCTCCGCGGATATCCGTAGCGATAATCTCCTCTACGATTGCGGTTCCATTGTCAAACTCGTGGTTTCCGAGTGTAGACGCATCAAAGCCAATGATGTTGGTAATGGTGATATCTGCTCTTCCACCGGCTTCGCGCAAGTTGTTCAAGCCGGGCTCACCAAAGAGGTCTTGGTTTAAATCCTGAAGCACCGCTCTGATGCTTCCATCTGAAGAAGCATTGAAGAACGGGCCCGGAATATAGTTGTCACCTGAAGAGATGCGAACGGTGTTGGTGTACTTATCTTCGAGCACATCTACGATAGCGGCAAAGTTGGGCGCACGACCGATGGCGTCAACTCCTCCTTCCAAGTCAGATGCGTGTAGAATTTGCAGTGTGTAATCGGGAGAGGAAACACCGAAGAAAGAAACGGTTCCGCTTACCTCGTTGGCTACCATGATGATGGTTTCACCGGTTGGACTGTCCGCAGCATCGATTACTTTAATGTCTTCAGGACCTAGATCTCCTGCGGCAGGATCTTCAGCGTCTACGCTAAAGTCTCGGTTGTTGATGTAGTTCTCAAACTTAGGAGCGGTAGGGTCGGTAATGTCGTAGATCATCACTCCGCCCACTCTTTCCAATCCGATGAAAGCGTATGGTTTTCCGTTGATTTCAGTTACCGCGATGGCTTCGGGCTCGGGGCCTTTGTCATCACTGCGGCTTTTGAAAGAATCGTTGTCATCGTTGTTTGAGTTGAAGAAAGGAGCGAGGTAGTCGGCAGTGATTTGCTCGAAATCATCGGCACTGTCCCACACAAGGTTTCCCGCTTCATCCCAAATAGAAAAGGAGCGCGCTCCGTAACCGAATATTTCTTCGTACTCTCCGTCATTGTCTGTATCACCAGCAGTAAGCGTGATGTTCAACCGACCGAGGTTCTCATCCATTTGAAGTTCGGCGTAATTTGGGAACGCTACTGAATCCAACGTGAGGTCTCTCACGCGGTCTTCTTCGCTGTACCCATCGTAGTCACGCGCGTCACCTTCATTGGCCGTAAGAATGTAAGTGCTTCCGCCTACCGAGTAAGAAGTCATGGCATCAGGCATGTAGTAGCTCTTTACCGGCCAGTTTTGAATTTCGATTCCTTCCCCATCATTGCTGGCGTCAATCCCATTGCCGGGAAGGTTGTAATCTTTTGTGCCAAGTGCCCACACATCAGCGATGGTATTTGTCATTAGGTCAACCACAATGATTCCATTGTTTTCCTGACAAACCGCGTAAGCTGTTTGAGAATCGTCAGAAACCGTGATGTATTCGGGCTCCAAATCTTGTGCGATGCTTGCGTTGGGGCCGAAGATTCGAACGCCTTCTACATCGGCCATGGTCAATGAGTCAAATCCTACCGTTTCTACCGTAGCTGAGGCTGCACCGCCTGATACGTCTATTACAGAGACGCTTCCTTCAGGGTCTACATCGTAAGCATCGTTTGGCTCACCTTCGTTGGCTACCACCACTTTGTTTCCGTCAGGGGTGAAGGTCAACATATCGGGAAGCGCACCCACGGTTACATCGTTGATGTAGTTTCCGTCAGCATCGTAAAATACGACCGCTCCGGGGTCTTGTTTAACCACAGCTTCAACTGCCACTGCTATTACTCCATTTGAAACGGCAACACTATTAGGTGCAGCGCCATAAGCAGATACGTCAATGCTATTGATCAACACAGGTGAAGCAGGGTTTGAGATATCCAGTACTTCTACCGTATTGTCATTGCTGTTCACAAAGAAAACTCTTTGAGTAGCCGGGTCATGAGCAGCAATTTCTGCTGCACTTTCGTCGAAAACTCCTGTAGCATAGGTGCCGAGTAGACTGAGGTTTAACTGATTTTCGAAAGCCGTTGGACCGCTTGATGGAGGGGTAACGCCACCAGGGGTTATGAAAGTTCCCAGAGGCACGGGAGTAGCAGCGGTAGCGTTGTCCACTTCACCGTCGAGTGCGTCAACTCCACCAAAAGTCCAGTCGCTTAATTCAAACGTAGTGGAAGGAGTGGAGTCATCGTTGCGACGTGCCCAAGAGTCAGCGTATTCCCAAGCCTCGCCTGAACCATCTACGTCAATGGCTCCGAATACGTCAACGGCTGCGCCGTCTTTGAATAATTCTACGGCATCATCACCGTTGATGGCCATAGCGCCGTCGGCGTAATTGGGTGCAAATCCAAAGAAAGCCGTGAATTGTGGCATTTCTGAAGCGACATAAATGTAATCGCCTGCTGAAGCAGACCCTGATAAAGTGAATTCTTCGCCATCAGAGCCGCCGCCGTTGTTGGCAGACCCAACTCCGTAGGCGCTGAGATCAGCAATGTCATTGATCGCGTAAAGTTCCACTCCCTTTGGAGTCCCACCCAAAAGGGGGCCGTCGTAAACGGCAGAAATAATGAGATCGCTTTGCCCGAAGACTCCGAAAGTCAGCAGGGAAAGACCACCCAATAAAATAGATTTGAGCATCATACCTTAAATTTTTAGATTGGTTTGTGAGTGGTCAAAATTAGTGCTGACCACTCCGGTATGTCGACTTGGGCTGTTTAAGAAAGCCTTATTAAATCCTTAAGCTTGGAGGCCGCAACTACTGACGTTTTATGGAAAGTGTTCCATAAAATCAGCTTTTTAGAAGTGAAATTTTATCGCCTGGGTTTACCCAGTGTTAAGTGGGTTTATTTCGGGGTAACCTGCAGTTTACAAATCAATCTATCTCGACATCGATCCTTTAAGATGATCTACTTGATTTGACCTATTTTTGGACTTAGTATAAACTGAAGATTGTTGTCTGTTCTAGTTGCTGTTGTTTTTGGTAGTTTTTTTGTTTGGCTCTTATTTCGTTCGAAAGAGGTAAAGAGTGGCTTGGACGTTCCCGAAGTATTTCCACTCGAATGGCGCACCTATTTGCTTACCGAGGTCAACTTTTATGCTGCGCTTAGTAAAACCGATAAGGCCGTTTTCGAAAAAGACGTTTTGAACTTTTTAAAACGCGTACGGATTACCGGAGTGCAAACTACGGTAGACGATCAAGATCGTTTGCTCGTAGCGTCTAGTGCAGTAATCCCCGTATTTGCCTTCCCTGAATGGGAGTATAGTACTTTGCATGAGGTGCTTCTATATCCTGATTTGTTTGATGCCTCCTTCAATCTGGATTCAAAGAAACGCAGTATCAGCGGTATGGTAGGTAGTGGGGGAGTCATGAATCGGGTAGTAATTTTTTCTAAGCCAGCGCTGCATAATGGATTCGATAATATCACGGATAAGCATAATGTCGGAATACATGAGTTTGTGCATCTTTTCGATAAAGAAGATGGTCAAATAGATGGCATTCCTAAAGTATATATGGATAATCAGGCTCTCTTGCCTTGGGTAAAACTGATACACGAAAATATGGCTGAGATGCTGAGAGGGAATAGTGATATAAATCCCTATGGTGCGACTAATAGCCAGGAATTTCTGGCGGTGACTTCAGAGTATTTTTTTCAGCGTCCTCGATTATTAAAGGAGAAACATCCTGAGCTATATGAGGTATTGAGTAAAATTTTCAATACAGATTTGGCAGAGACATTAGATGGTGATATGCCGCTGAGAACAATAGGTCGAAATGATAAATGTCCATGCGGAAGCGGAAAGAAATTTAAGGACTGCTGCATGCTGCATTCCTAGATATACACTTGATTTTGGTAATAGCCTGATATGAAATTAGAGCCTAGTTGTTCGTTTCAAGGCTGGGAAGATTGATTTCAAACTCGGTGCCTACATTGACTTTAGACCTGACAGAAACGTTTCCTTGAATTTTATCGATTGCCTGTCTGACCAGATATAATCCCAAGCCGCTACTTTCTACAGTTGTTGCAGCACCCTCTGAGAAGAATATCTCAAAGATCTTTTTCAATTGTTCAGGCGGTATGCCTTTCCCTTCGTCTCCAACAATTATTTTGTAGCCTCCTCCTGTGTTTTCAACACTCACACAGATCTGATAAGGTGTATTTTTTTCTCTAAAACCGTACTTGACAGCGTTCGTGATAAGATTATTCAGGGCTATTTTCAACCGAACCCGATCTGTGAAAATGACGGTTTCTAGATCAACATTCACCTTAAAACTAACATCACTATTGTAATTCATCAATGGCTCGATAATCTCATTTACAAGCTGATTTAAATTAACGTGTTCAAGGATCAGATTGGTCTTTAGATTCCGATAGTATTGCAGAGTAGTTTGGATGTAATCATCCATTTTTCGAATACTACTGTTCATGAGTTCAAAATACTCTTGAATCTGATCCGGATCTTTTTCATCACGACTAAGGTCAACCAGTCCCAGCAACGAGAGTAGGGGAGCACGTAAATCGTGAGAAACGCTGTAAACAAAGCGATTCAGTTCAGAATTTACTCTAAATAACTCTTCATTTTTTCGCTTTAGCTCGACCTTGGTTTTGTATGACTCATAAACAGTGTCAAGCGTTTTCTCCATCATATCACGATCCCAAGGCTTAACCAGGTACCTGTCAATATGGCCCTTATTTACGGCATCTATTACGGTTTGAGAACTCGTGTAGGCTGTTAAAAGTATTCTTTGTGGATCGGGGTGTGATTTGCACACCATTTGAAAAAATTCTACCCCGCTTACTTTAGGCATGCGCTGATCCGCAATGATGATATGCGGTTCTTCTTCTTCAATTAATGCCAATGCTTTTTCTGCAGAATTGGCCGTTCTGATGGAATGCGTTCTTCTGAAAGTGGCTTTAAAGGCACTCAAGTTGGGTTCCTCATCATCGAGGTAAAGAATGCTTATTTTCTCGTTTTCGGACATTATAGTTCAAGTTCGGACTTTATTCTAGCCTTAATGGGAAATTTAAGAATAAATTTTGTGCCTTTTCCAGGTTCAGTTTCTACGTTAATCTTGCCATGGTGGGTTTCAATAATCTTGAAGACAATACTCAAACCCAATCCGGTTCCCTGACCCACATCTTTTGTGGTGAAGAATGGTTCGAATATGCGGCTCTTCGTACCTTCATCCATTCCCTCACCCGTATCACTGATTTCTATTGTTGCGTATTCATCATCAGCACTTGTTCTGATCGTGAGAACAGAAGGTCTTTCAGGTGGGTTTTCTTCCATTGCCTGAAGACCGTTATTTACGATATTTAGAAAAACTTGATTGACTTTTCCGCCCATACACTCTACAAGGGGTAAGTGTTCTGCCAAGTCTATATTTACTTCAACTGTAGCGGGAATTGAGCTTTTTAGGATACTCAAAGTCGATTGAATACCTTCATTAAGATTAGATTCTTTGACGTTGGATTCGTCAATTCGACTAAAGTTCTTAAGTCCTTTTACGATTTCAGCCGTTCGTTTGGCACCTTCTTCGATTCCCTTGAGAAGTTCATCAACCTCCTGCCTGCTGTAAGTCAGATCTATTTCTTGTTTGAATTTTTCAATGGATTGCTTCTTTTCTTGAAAAGAAGTGGAGTCATTAATGGAATCATACATATCCAGAACGTCCAAGATATCTTTCACGTCGTAGCGCAATGGCTGAATGTTGGCACTTACAAAATTGATCGGATTATTGATTTCATGGGCTACGCCCGCAGTAAGCTGACCTAGTGAGGCCATCTTCTCAGCCTGTACTAGTTGTGATTGAGTTTCTTTGAGTTCAGAAATGGCGGTATTCAGTTTGGAGTTTGTATTTTCCAAGTCTGCCGTTCGCTCGCTTACCTTTTCTTCTAAGACGATGTTCTGCTCTTTCACTATTCTCTCATTCTCGAGAGAAACGCGCAGAGCCTGCTCTTGTGACTCACTTTTTTCTTTCTTGAGAATATTGATACGGTCAGCAAGAGCGATCGATAGCAATACAGCTTCTACGGCACTTCCAAAAAGCATCATATAATTGGTTACCGGATTAGAAGGGATAACTCCCGAGTCTTGCAAAGCATAAACGATAATTCCCGCTACCAGAACGCTCCATGCTAAGATGAAGAATTTTGCCGGAGAATATCCCTTTCGGTAGACGATTATACCGGCAGCCAAAATGTAAAAGGAAAGAACAGTAATGCCCACCTGAGTGGCCATATGGACAAATGGACTTGCGCCGAAAAGAGCCGCAATGAATACCAAAGTAAAATACCCATAAATAAACTGTGCGAAACGATTTACCCTCCGTGCATATACTTTGGTTCTCAAAAAGTCTTGAAGAAAGATAACGGAGGTAATGCTTACAAGGGCAGTAAATAAATAGGGGCTTCTGGAAGCAAGCCAAGCATTATCGGGCCACAAGAATTGCTGCATGTATCCTTCCAGCACAGCTTGGGTAGACCCGACTGCAATGATGTACAGTACATAAATCAGGTAACTCCTGTCACGTACAGTAAGGAATATAAAGAAGTTGTAGAATGCCATCACCAAAATAAGTCCGAAGTATGCACCAAAGAGCAAGTTGGAAATGAGGAGCAGCTTTTCAGAAGCTGCAATAGTTGTTACATAAATTGGCAATACGATTTGCTCGGCGGTGGTAACCCTGATCAGAATGGTTAGAACATCACCCTGAGGAATAGTAAGGTCAAGGATAAACGGTGGAGCACTGTATTTTCTGTGGTCAAAGTTTAAGCTTTCACCAAAGAGCTTTTCACAGATGATCTCTCCCTTTTCATCTAGCACGAAGATTTTTACAGTATCGAGTAGAGGTTGATGGATTTGAATCCTGTAGTGCTGATTTTCGGCGAGATTTTGAACGGATGTTTTAACCCATAAAGCGCCTGTATTAAAGCCAAGATTTGGCCTTGGCGCTTTCAAATCCTCAAAGTCTTGACTTAGAACATCATCAATAGTAGAGGAGAAGATCGTTTCTCTGAGGACGGATAGTTCTCTGCCCAAGACCCTTTTTTCGAAATCAGGGGTAAGTTTTAGCGTGTCTCCTGCCTGAAGGCCATCAGCACTCAGCAGAAGGGATAAGCCAAAGAGAAAAACACCTATTCTACCCATTCCAATTGTCCTACCGATTTGAGTTGAAGATCATGACTGTATAGAATCTTTTTATCATTACCAACATCCTCCATTAGTTCAATTTCAGGATTTGCCCTGAGTTTTAGAATCTTGTCGTAGTAAATTTGAGAAACGTCCTTCAAGGATTGTGGGTCTGCAGAAAGAACCCTCGCAACATAGTTACTATTGGGATAAATAAACTCTCCCTTATTTCCTAAACCTGTTTCAACTCTGAAACCCAGTCTCATGGCAATTTTTAACGTGTATTGAGCACAAATGGTGAAAATGGATGTGATGGGTAATTGATTGCAAATGGCCATACCTGCTACTGCCAAATTCATGGTTACACCTGTATTTGGTGCCATTGACCTGCTATTCCATAAACCGCACAACTCTGAGGTGCCTCCGCTAACGGCGTAATGCCTTACCATTTCATTAATATTTGGGTCAAAGTGATCAACTGCTTCTTGGACGGGTAGATCTGTCCTTCCATCAGCTACCTGTACGCGAATTCCACCCAGAAGTTCGCCTGACTCCTTATCAATCGCTTCTACCACATAGACATGAGGATTATAGGCCCAATCGTAATTGTTGGTGGTAATATTACCCAAGTTGAAGCCTTCAAGAACCTTACGATGTCCCATGGCATAGGTCAAACAGCTCTCCTCTTCGTCAATGGCTCGGTAAGCACGCAGATGAATCATTTATTCTTTTTAAAGTGCAGACTCAATTCACGCCTAAGGCTCTTGACCACGTCTTTTTGTTTGTAAAACAATCTGAAAATAAAGATAGGCTCCTCCTCTGTGTAAACTGGCATAATTTCTTGAAGTTCTTTAGCAATGGTTGTGAACTCGTGAAACTGATCAGAACTGAGGTCGCTACCGTCTTCTAATCGAGGAAGTAAGAGTGAGAGTGGAGATTGCGGCTGAAAGCCCATATTCAAGGCATTTGCAGCAATCCAAGCCCTTTCCATATCCATACCTGCTTGGAGGTAATCTAACCTCGAACGTTTAGGCCTGGTAATGATACCCAAAGCTGCCGCAGCTGAAGTGGACTTTCTAGAAAGCTTTTCAAATGCCGAACCACCTTTCCATTCTACAAGCTTATCGATCACTTCTCGGTTTCTGGCGAGCTTAAACCCCGTCAGCTCCCCGATTGTCAAATCAACTGTGGCAATATCGATCCCATCTTTGGTTGATTCTACTTCTTCCTTCGTCCATCGCATCTCTTCGGTAAAATTGCGGTGCCCCGTCGGATGCATTATTCTGAATCGTTCAGTTCGTGCTATTAATGCAGCCAGTCGATCAAACTCCTCACCAGGTTCGACTATGATTAGGTTTGATCCGTTCTTTTGGCTAGCTGTTTTTAATTTCTTTATGTCGCTTTGGGATAGCGGGATGCTCTGCTCTAAATTGCGATTGGTTTCTCTGTTCAATACATTTTCACCCAGCCATTTATCAAGTTCACTTGACGTTTTGCTTTCGGTTAAGCAAAGGTGTGCGACAATGTCTTTTTCATCTTGATTTGGGAAGAATGAAACTGAATTTTCATAGCCTTGATTTATTCCTTCCAGACATGCATTTTCCAATGATGCACCCAAGGCAATCATCGAAGCAATCTCATGATGATCGAGGAATGAACTAGTGAGATTTCTGTCAAATTTCAGTTGAAATACCTCATTCTTATTTGTCCATTTCCAAGGCTGCAGATTTCCTCCTGAAGGCGCGTGACAAGCCGTTTTAACTATTCGTTCTACTACTTGATCATCAAGTGATATTTTCCCTTCGTGCTTCAACTCAGGACCAAAGTCTTCGTCTGGTTTTGGCAATTTGATTTTGGACTCTTCCTTGGTTCCAGCATGCCTATCTCCGATAATCTCTTCTACATCCATGTAGTACCTTCCCGATTCATGGTATTTATCCAGAAAGATTCTTCTGACTACATCGGCGGTTATTCCACCACCCAGGGTCACCGCTGAAGCCAATTGCGGCCACGTCGAGATCGTCTCACCGATTTCAAGCATCGATGCTTTGGCTCGGGTCGAGATGGTATCAGCACCTACGATGGCAAGCATATAGGGTATCTTGTCTTCATTTGTTTCTAAGGTCTTGAGTTTCTCCGGACTCAAGTCTTCGACCATACCATGGAGTAGAGGACGGTCAGGTTCAAGGTCGAATCGCTCAACATCCACCATTCCTCGATCGCTAGCCTCCATCACTACGGGAATCTTCATCTCCCGAGCTTTCCATCTGGAGATGATTTTCATGTCCAAACCATCGCATTCATCAATCAAGAGGTCCAAGTCTCCTCCTTGGTGAAAGAACTCCTCGATATTGTTTTCAGTGAGGCCATCCGTAAAACACTTGATATTTAAGAAAGGGTCTATTTCTAGAATCTCTCTGGCTACTGATATGACTTTGGAAACTCCAAGGTTGTGCACACCTGTCCTGATACGGTTTAGATTGGTAAGTTCTAAAGAGTCAAAATCTGCTAATCGCAACTCTCCGAAACTCCGCTCCATGGCCATTGTAACTGCTACGGATTGACCTACAGACAAACCGATAAGTCCTACTTTTTTCTTTGCCAAAACCTTCTCTTCCGCAGGACTTATTTTATAGTGATTTCTATTTGTTCGTACTTCAATGAATTCCTTTTCGGGGAGCAAGTGCACCAATCGATTTGACCAAGGGAAGTAAGTCCACAATCCATAGCTGGTAATGTCGGTACCTCCAAGGTGCGTTAAAATGGCGCTTTCAATTTCTGATGGTGTTAATTTTTTCTTCGGGTGTCGAGCCTTAATGAGCTCAGCCAATTGACTTTGGATATCATCGGTAACCGCTGGCGACTTGCTATTAATTAAATGGGTCAACTCATCTTGCTCTGATACGAATTCCAATCGATAGAAAATTGGCATCCACGTAGTGACGTCGCTATGTTTTGCAGTGGCTAGAGTATCTTTCAGGAGTTTTTCCCGTATCATTATCAAAATTTATTTCCAAAGTCTAAACTAGAAAGAAATATAGGAAAGCTTCTATTTTTTCGACAAAACCCCTTATTTACGCTATCATGGACGAAAATGAAGAGAAGAATATTATAAAAAAACCCGGTGTGCTGTATATTGATGACGAAGAGCACAACCTGATATCCTTTAAAGCTTCTTTGAGGCGAGAGTTCAGTGTTTACACGGCAATTAGTCCTGAAGCAGCTCTAGAATATCTGGATAAGGAAGACTTGAAAGTTGTGGTTTCTGACCAAAGAATGCCCAAAATAACGGGTGTTGAATTTTTCGCAGAATTGAAGAAAACACACCCTGAACCCATTCGAATTCTCCTAACTGGATATAGCGATATGCAGGCAGTAGTAGATGCCATTAATCAAGGTGAGGTGTATCGTTACCTTACCAAGCCTTGGGATGCTCCAGGCATGGTGTCAACCATCAATCAAGCCATCGAAATTTATGACTTGAGAAAGGAAAATAAAAGATTAGTGGCAGAATTGAAAAGGGTAAACAGCCAGTTGGAATTCTACTTAAGACAGAAGTTATTGAGTTAAAAGTCTCTTAGAGCTTAACAACGACTCCTCCTGTGAATTCTCCTTGGAGAATAGTCGTAGAGGCACCAACTCCTACAGAACACCCTGACCCTGTTCCACAAAATAGTCCACCTGAACCCCACTGCATAGGAGCTAACATCGCGCCTCTCAGTCTAAGTCCTACTCTGTCGCTTAACCAAATTCTCAGGCCGGCTTGAAGTGTGAATGCAAAACGATAAGAAGCATCTAGTCCAAGCTCTCTATTGTCTGGTGTACCTACCATCATCCCGATCCCTGCCCCACCAAAAGGGACAACTTGACCGTAAGGATCACCTAAGTCACTCAACGCTGAAACCATAAAGTATTCAATAGCCACATCACCCAATGATTCTGCTCCGATCTCTTGATATCCGTAAAAGTCCATGTCGGTGTCTTGCCTGCTCCACTGCAGGTTTACGAAAAATTTATCTCTTATTCGATAACTTAAATCAACTCCATAAGCAGCATTGTCATTTATTTTGACGTAGCCTAAGTCGGGTCCGTAAAACACATCAACTTTACCACCGAATCGGTATCCGTAAAAACCGGAAATTTCAATTCCATTGGAATCATCTCCTCCATATTGAGCGAACGTAGATAAACTAAATAGTGCAAGCAGAAGACTGAGAACTGTTTTCATGATGATCAATTTTGTCGCAAATAAACGAAATAAGTGTAGATTTGACGCTCGCAAAAACTATTTTATGAAGTCAACATTATTTAGATTTCCCCTCGGATTGGCCATTATAGCCCTTCTTGGTGGGTGCTACCCAAAGGGGCCCGTTTACTACTCCGATTCAGATTTGGTAGCGACCAACTATGATTCAGGTTATGATTTTACCAGCGATGTGAATTATGCTATGCCTGACTCTGTAGTGCACATAGTTGATCCTGAAGATCGTGATCCCGTTATCGACAGAACCTACGATCAGACAATCTTGGACGCTATTGAGATGAATATGGATGTGCGAGGTTACACAAGAGTGGATGATCCTTTTGACGCTGATCTTATTATTAAGCCCGCAGTTTGGAGTGCTACTTCTACGGGAGTGATTTATGACTATGGTTATTATTGGGGTGGTTACTATCCTTGGTTTGGCTATCCCTATTATCCATGGGGCGGTTATGTATACAGCTATACATATGGTACGCTTCTTATGGATATGGTAGATGTTGAGGGTATCGATCCCGAAGAAGAGTTTATACCCATTGTTTGGTCAGGAGCGCTTAATGGAGCCCTGTCTGACAATAGAAATGACGTCAAAACCAGAATTGAAAGCGGGATTGACAAGTGTTTTAATCAATCTCCTTATTTAAAAGTAGCCGAGTAATTATGAAAAAGCTATTATTTATTCTCAGCCTTATTCCATTCTGCTCTTTCGGGCAAGGAGATGGAATGACATCAGTCATGTACAGCGTGGCTATCCCTATGGGAACATCAGCTGATTATATCGGCGAAACCAGTTTTAGAGGTTTTGCAGTTACGGGTGATTACTTCTTGAATGATGAATGGAGCCTTGGTTTTTCTACAGGTGTTCAAACGTTTTACGAAGAGCTAGGTTCTCAAAGTTATAATGTGGAGACACTAACCGTAACAGGAGAAGAGTTTCGATACCTTAATATGATTCCTGCAATTATGATGGGTAAGTATCACTTTGATCGCTATGGAGTAGTTACACCTCATGTTGGTTTTGGAGCTGGTTTTCATTGGGTAGATGAACGCAGAGAGTTTGCGGGATTTCAATTTGACGAAACATCATTCCGTTTTGGGATTCAGCCGGAAATAGGTGTGGGGCTTGAAATTTCACCATCCACTGATTTACTGTTCGTATCTACCTATCACCAATCCTTTGAAAGCAAGAGTTTACAGGCGCACAGCTTTTTAGCATTTCAACTTGGGCTGAGATGGTTGCCGTAATTACAGAAAGAAGATTCAAAATGAAGTCTACAATATTAAATAGTTTAGCTGTTATTCCCCTGATTGCCATATTAGTAGGGTGTAATTCCACTAAGATCATAGGAACATATAAATCTCCGGAGGCAAAGGGACCATATGACGATATCTTCGTAGTGGGACTAGTTGGAGATCAATTGACTGACAAGAGTATAGCAGCTGATTTGGTTGATATGCTCCAAAAAAGAAAAGTCAACGCACAAGCCATAAAGGGAACGATTACCCCTGATATGGATTTGACCGATGCCAAGAAAAAAGAAATTTCTGACGAATTGAAAAGTAAAGGATTCGATAGTATCCTAACCTTTGCCTTGGTATCTATTGATGAGAAAGAAAACTATGTGCCTGCCACATATTCTACAGCGGGTTATGGGGGATACGGAGGTTATTACCCTATGAATTATGGTTACTATGGCAGTTACTGGGGTTATTACGGATACCACTCTCCTCAAGTATACCAAGAAGGGTATTATACCTCCAGCACCGTTTATACCTTGGAAGCCGTTCTTCATGATTTAGAAACTGAAGCATTGGTTTGGTCTGCAAGATCGGAAACCATGGATCCTAGTTCTATAAATTCTTTCTCTATTGAGTATGCAGAAACCATTGCTTACCAAATGTTGAAAGACGGAATCGTATTGACAAAAAAGGAGAACGAGAAGAAATAGTTCTCTAAGACTTGTATTATGAAATTTGAAGAGCGCTTTCTAGCGCTCTTTTTGCTTGGGCAATATGCCTCACCTCGTGGTTGATAACAAATTCCAAGGCATCACAAAGTCTAAATCGAATTAATGGGAGGGTGGTCTTACACTTGATGGCTCCGATGTCGCGGTTTCGAGCTTCTGAGATGATCGCCTTTAGTTCTGCCTGTTCGGATTTGAAAACATCAATAACGCTCAGTGGAATATCTGCATACAAAGGGTTTTTGGACTTAAATGTCTTCATCGGGTTGTCCACGCCTGACTCTGTGGGAAGCATGGATATGGCGGACTTCATTCCAAACCTGCCTCTCTGCATTTCTTGAGATTCGGTTATGGGTGCGCGTTTCATCACCTTGCGAAATTCAGGGATGTAGAATTCGTTGTAGCGATGCAAGTGCTCAAGATTTCCAAGCACACTCCATTTTCCCTCTTCGGGAGGTTTGGACAATGCTTTTTCCGTTTCCTTTTCAAATTGGATTAGTGCTGAATCAATATCGGCTAAGCGTTGATCGAGTAGATCAAGAAATTCATCTTTTTTCATATGACAAAGTAAGATGAGTAAAAGGTAAGGAACATTGATTCAAATCAAGATTTTCGCAGGCGACTCAACGTCTCGGGAGTCATGCGCAGGTAGTCGGCAATGTGCTTAAGCGGAATTTCTTCAAAGAGCATGGGGCTGCGCTCCAAGACGCGCTGATAACGCTCGGCAGGAGAGGAGGCTAGCAGATCTATTTCCCGCTCGACGAAGTGAGTGGTCAGGTTTTCTAGAACCGAAATGTACGCGTCCTTGTATGTTTCGCTCGAAGCGATAAGCTCAAATAGTGCGCTTTTGGCAAAAGCTTTGACCCTGGTTTTCTTCAAAGCCACGATATCGAAGTGCGAAGGCGAATTATCGAAGAAGGAAGGTATGGAGTTTAAGAAAGATCCCGTGTAGCCAAAACGGATCGTATGGCTTTCGCTCTCTTTGAAAAGCTTGACGGCTACAGCACCTGAAAGTACAAAGTACGTGTGCCGCTCCACTTGTCCCTGACGAATTAAAAAGTCACCTCGACTCAGTTCTATTTCACGAATATCCGAAGGGTAATTCGTTTCGAAATCTTCAAACAGCGCGGCGATTTCGGTCATTCTTCGACTAAGACTTTGGCGTACTTCTTTACTATATCATCCGCAATAGCGATGGCATGATCTCGGCCGTTTTCGATAAAGACCTTTTCGGTGCGCACACCCGCCAGAACGGTTCCGCAGAGGTAGAGTCCTTTTACATCTGTCTCGTAGGTCTTTTCGTTATGCTTTACCAGCAATTGCTCGTCAGGATCTAGAGCAGAGTTTCGCAGCAGTTTTTCGTCTGGCAAATAGCCAACTAACAAATAAACGAAATCGGCTTCCAATGTTTGCAAACCATCGGGCGTCTCAACATCGATCTCACCTTCTCTGATTTCCCTTGCGGTCGAGTTGGAAATGACTTTAATCTTTCCCTCTTTGATTCGATTGGTAATGTCAGGAACGAGCCAATATTTGGCGGTAGGCTTCAAGCTCTCACCGCGCACCACCATGGTCACGTCTACATCGTGACGGTACAACTCGAGTGCCGCTTCGATACCGCTATTTCCGCCACCTACGATCACTACCTTCTGGAAAGAGTGACGATAAGGCTCGTCGTAATAATGGCTGACGTGAGGCAGGTTTTCTCCTTTGATATTGAGCAGCCGAGCTATATCGAAGTAGCCCGTCGCTAGAACTACTTTCTGAGCGGTGAAGACTCCTTTGGTCGTATCCACATGGAATTGCTCACCTTGTTTCTTTATACTCGTAACTTCAGTATTCAGACTGAAATTCAAATGGAAATAAGCCGCCACCTTTCGGTAATACTGCAGAGCTTCGTTGCGATTAGCTTTGACATTGCTCGTGGCAAAAGGAATTCCGCCGATCTCGATATTCTCGGCGGTGCTAAAAAACGTCATGCGTAAAGGATACCTGCGGATAGATTCCGTCACACTTCCTTTTTCGATTATGAGCGATTCAATACCGCGCTTTTTCAACTCGGCACCTGCGGCTATTCCGCATGGGCCACCGCCGACTATGATAACAGGTATATTTTTTTCGGTGTAATCCATATTTTCCTAACTCTCTGGCGTGGTCATTTGTTTTACACAATTGACTTGACTCACAAATTTAGGGTTTATCTGGTTTTCGAGCCGGTTACTTTTGCTCCGCTCAGTCACCTGGAATTTCCTATTTTACAACAAGATGGTTTAAGGCCGTTGAGCGGAGCCGAAACGCCGGTTACTTCGACTCCGCTCAGTCACCTAGAATTTCCTATTTTCACAACAAGATGGTCTAAGGTCGTTGAGCGGAGCCGAAACGCCGGTTACTTCGGCTCCGCTCAATCACCTGGAATTTCCTGTGGTCACAACATCATGATCCAAGGACATTGAGCGGAGCCGAAATGCCAGTTACTTCGGCTCCGCTCAGTCACCTAGAATTTCCTATTTTCACAACAAGATGGTCTAAGGCCGCTGAGCGGAGCCGAAACGCTGATCAGTTGAATTGAATCGCATCAATTAAAGCTTGGCTTTAACGCGCGATCATAAATTTCTCGGTTACAACTTCGTTTTCTGTCGTCAAGAGGTAGAGGTAAACTCCGTTTGGCAAAGCTGAACCGTCATATTCAAAGCGGTAATCAGCATTTGGCTGAGCCAAACCTGCAAAGATGACATCAACCAAGCGACCGCTCATATCGAAGACTTCAAGGGTAGCATAACCTTCTTCCACCACGGTGAAATTTACGAATGCCTGACCTTCAGAAGGATTCGGGGATGATGAAATCATCGGGGGGACCCCAGGAGTCGTAAAAAACTGAAACGAACTAAAAGGACCGGCTATAATGGGTTCGACAGAACAGCCGCAGCGAACTCGCCACTTGTATTCGGTATTCGGTTCCAAAAGAAAATCAGGTATAACGGCACTGTCAACATCATCGCCAAAAAGTGTTGTTCTTTTTATCCCTTCTCCATCTGCAGTCAACAATTGCAATTGGCAAGCAATTTGGCCAGGCACAGGATCCCATTCTACCAAATAAGAATCTCCCAGAAAGGTTGTGTTTAAGCTCGATTCGTCCACTGCGGGAAAAGGGTCAATACATTCGTCGGTTGTATTTCGGTAAAGTTTAGCTATGTAACCAATGATCACATTTGCCCTACCTACTATTAGAACATCCTCATCACCGTCTTCATCTACATCCGAAAAGGCGGCAGCACTTTGACTTACATCAGTGAAAGGGTCATCCGGAACTAGCGTAAAATTTCCTCCTTCATTGGAATAGAGACTCGTCCGACCTGAAAAGACCGAGGGTCGTCCCGTAATTAATACATCTTCATCACCGTCTCCGTCAACATCCGCGAAGTCAACAGAGCCCGAAATTCCTGGTGAGAACGGAGTACCAGTTACCAAAGTGAAGTTTCCGCCGTCATTTGTATAAAGACCCACACTTCCTTGGCCCATAGAGTTTGAACCCGTAATCAAAACATCCTTATCTCCGTCTCCATCTATATCAGAGAATGCAGCAGAGCTATAGGAAACTGCCTCAAAGGGAGTGTCCTCTATCAGAGAAAAATTTCCTCCATCATTTGAATAGAGCTCGGCAACGGGGCTGAATGACTGATTTCGCCCCGTAATTAAAAGATCTTCATCACCATCTCCATCTATGTCGGCAAAGGCAATGTCGCCATAACGAACACCGACGAAAGGCGTGTCCTCTATCAAATTGAAACTCCCTCCGTCATTTGTATAGAGATTGGCCGATACGGTTCCCCCTGTTGTATTCGATCCTGTTATAAACAAGTCTTCATCCCCGTCTCCATCTACATCAGAAAAGGCAATTGAGCCGTCAATAACACCTGTGAATGGGGTATCTTCAATTAAATTAAAGGTGCCTCCATCATTTGAATAAAGTTTCGCTAAGGTTTGATCAGACGCATTTCCATTTCCTCCAGTAATCAGCAAGTCTTCATCTCCGTCTCCGTCTATATCTGAAAAGGCAAGAGTGCTGGCGTAAATTAGCTCAAATGGTGTGTTTTCTACAAGGGTGAACGTCCCATCATCATTCGTGTAGAGTTTGGGAAACCCAGGTACAGGACCTTGCGGGGTAATTCCGAAATTCCCTGAAATCAAGACATCTTCATCCCCATCACCATCTACATCAGAGAAAGCAATAGATGGGCTATCCTTTCCTATTTCATTAAAATCAGCGCCTTCTTCGGGTAAGACTTCTAGGAATGTAATTTGACTTTGGGCATTAAGCGTAAAGCACAAAATCATAATTCCGCTTAAAATAAAGTGGTATATAGTTTTTGGTAGTACTGGATTCATGGCGGTTGTTTTAATTGGAAAATGGTTAAAAGCGATCAGTGTAAGTGAATTGAATATGACGGAATATTTGATCGGTTGTTGATCTCTTTCCTCACTCCAATTTATAAAGCTAATTAATTCTCAAGGGATATCCAATGATCTATGCAAGAGTCGCAAGTCAGCGAGCCAGGCCATTGTGCGAGGCTGAATTGAAGTTGACGAGTCGGTTATTTCGGCTCCGCTCAATCACCTGGAATTTCCTGTGGTCACAACATCATGATCCAAGGACATTGAGCGGAGCCGAAATGCCGGTTACTTCGGCTCCGCTCAGTCACCTAGAATTTCCTATTTTCACAACAAGATGGTCTAAGGCCGCTGAGCGGAGCCGAAACGCCGTATTTTAACACCATGAAAGGCTGGATGTATATTCTCCAATGCTGCGATGGAACGTACTACACAGGTAGCACGAATGATATAGACAAAAGAGTTCTTGAACACTCAAAGGGGTTTGGAGCAATCTATACCAAGAAAAGATTGCCTATCGAATTGATCTACTTTGAAGAGTACAATCGAGTCGACCTTGCATTTCACAGGGAAAAACAAGTCCAAGGTTGGTCGCGGAAAAAGAAAGAAGCTCTTATGGCAGGAGCCCCTGATCTGCTGCATGAGTTGGCGGTTTGTCAGAATTCAAGTTATTTTGGGGATAAGGGTGAATGAATCGGCGTTTCGGCTCCGCTCAACGACCTTAGATATTCGTAATTGAACAAACAATCTCGTTCTCCATTAGCAAGAGGTTTTAAGGCCATTGAGCGAAGCCGAAATGCCAGTTACTTCGGCTCCGCTCAATCACCTCAGTACTTCTTGTGATTTGAAAACCGATTGAAGGTCACCGAGCGCGGTCAGTGAGCGGAGCCGAACTGTAGCCGAGGTGCCGAAACGCCAATTCAACGCACTCCCGCGCCTCCTTCACATCGTGCACCCTCAAAATGCTCGCTCCCTTTTGCAGCGCAACCATGTTCAATGCGGTAGTCCCATTCAGCGCTTCTTCAGCACTTGTACCCAGCGTTCTCCAGATCATTGATTTTCGTGAAACCCCTACCAATATGGGGCATCCGAGCATCTTGAATTCATCCAATCGGAGGAGCATTTCAAAATTGTGATCCACCGTTTTGGCAAACCCAAATCCTGGATCGATGATCACATCAGCCACTCCCTTTCTTCGAAGCACATCTAGTTTTTGAGAAAGCTCAAAAACGACTTCATTGACTACATCGGTATAGTTTGCCAGGGAGTTCATTGTTTTGGGAGTGCCGCGATTGTGCATCAGCACGTAGGGAACACCAAGATCAGCGACCGTATCAAACATCTCCTGGTCGACTACTCCGCTGCCTACATCGTTGATGATAGCCACGCCCGCTTCTACTGCCTTTCGGGCAATCTCGGCTCTAAAGGTGTCAGCCGAAAGGATGGCCTCGGGAAACTTGTCTTTGATGGCTTTAATCCCGCCAATCAGGCGCTCCGTTTCTTGGGCTGCGGAAATATCATCTGCACCTGGACGGGTGGAGTAGGCGCCCAAATCCAAAATATCTGCCCCTTGTATCAGCATCTCTTCGGCTTTCGCCAAAATGGATTCACGGCCCGACACTCGGCTACCTGCATAGAAGGAATCATCTGTGAGGTTGAGGATTCCCATCGTTAACGGCTTGTTAAAAACTCGTATTTCCCCGTTGATCTTCATAGTTTGGTCTTTCGAAAAACCGGTATCTTTCACGGCTGAAATCTATTTGTAATTAAGAGGTATAAATGTCCGATAAAACTTCCGAACAGTACAACCGAGTAGTAGACGAATGCAAAGATATTTTCTTTAAGAAAATGAGCGATTACGGAACCGCTTGGCGCATTCTTCGCACCAGTTCTATTACAGACCAGATTTTCATTAAAGCCAATCGCATTCGTACCATTCAGGACTTGAAGCAATCGCTTGTAGATGAAGGGATACGCCCCGAGTTCATCGGGATCATCAATTATAGCGTGATGGCTTTGATTCAGTTGGAGCTCATGGAAGACGATGAATTGGATTTGGACGAGAATAAGGCCAAAGCATTGTACAATAAGTACATCAACGAATCATATGAGTTGATGAAGAAGAAAAATCACGACTACGGTGAGGCTTGGCGAGATATGCGCGTTTCTTCACTCACTGATCTGATCTTGATGAAATTGCTTCGCATTAAGCAAATCGAGGATAATCTTGGGAAGACCTTGATCTCTGAAGGCATCGATGCCAATTACTACGACATTGTAAATTATGCAGTATTTGCGATGATTCACCTGAATGAAACTGAGAACGATTAATACAATGCCAGGATCTTATTCAAATAACTTTTTGAGAAATGACATTGCGCATCAAATTGATAGGTTTATTTGCGAGACTCAATTAAGCCGTAGATGTCACGCCTTAGGCACAATGAAATTGATTGGGCTCAATGCCGAATCAATTATCAACGTTTTCCTCGGTGCAGCTCAAGGCAAATTATGCAGACGACCCTCGGGAGCGAATAATTTGACTTAGCGAGTCGAAAGGTCGCTTAGCTTTTCAAAAAGCGACCGAAGACACACATTAGGAAAAAAAATGAATTTTGGTTCTCTTCCACAGGAAAAGAACAGAAGTAAAGAAAATTGAACGTTATATTTTGTCCTTACACACGAAGAATATGTTCGGAAAACGAAGAATAATTTAAAATAAAAATATGTCAACTAGCAACCGCGTATTGGGATTGTTTCTTTTGGCCGCAGGCCTTTTCCTCATTGTTTTGGGATTTGCCAATCCCGAAGCTGTAGATGAGTTTAATGTGTATTGGATCGCGACCGTATTGGCACTCGTTCCGGGTATCTTGATCATGGCCAAGAAACCCGAAGCGGCAACATTTTTCGCTCGGATCGTTGTAGGTTCTGTGTTCATCGTTTCGGGATTGATCAAAGCCAACGACACCGTCGGTTTCGGTATCAAACTCGAAGAGTACTTTGACGAAAATGCACTGGGAGCATTCTGGGCTATTTTCCACGATTACGCGCTGGCAATAGCCATTTTCGTTTCGGGAATTGAAGTCTTGTTGGGTCTCGCATTGCTCTTTGGCGCGGCCGCCCGCGTGGTGTCGTTTACCCTTTTGGGAATGACGCTGTTCTTCGGATGGCTCACCTATTTCACCGCCGAGTGCAACGATGCTCAAATGGCCGCCATCTCAGCTGGTGAAGCTTTCGATCGTGTTTGCGTGACGGATTGCGGTTGCTTCGGAGATGCATTGAGAGGCTCCGTAGGGAGGTCGCTGACACCGTGGGAATCATTCTACAAAGATTTGGGTCTTTTCTTCCTGACGCTCGTTGTGGTGATCAGAAACAGCTTCATCAAAGTCAATACGAAGAAAGAAGATCTGATCATCTTCCCTTTCTCCATTTTGATTGTCTTGGTCTTTGGCGGCTGGTTATTCGGATGGATGTTCCCAACTTATTTTACAGTGGTGTCTATCCTAATCTTTTATCTCCTGAAGGCGATGAAGTTGAAATCGTCAAAGTTGGAGTTCTTTCTGGGAATGGGTTTATCAGTCATCACTTACGCCTTTATTTCATACACATACAATCACTTGCCCATAAAAGACTACCGTCCCTATGCCGAAGGCAAGAACATCAAAGACCAAATGAAATCGGCGACCGAATTGGGTGTGACACCCACCAAGTACGCCAACGTTTACAAGCTGGAGAACTCCGAAACGGGTGAGACCATGGCGATGAACTCCGATGAATATTTGAAACAAGAAATCTGGAAGGATAAGTCCTGGAAGATCGTCTACACAAGTCCCAACCCGATAGTGATCGAACGTGGCTACGAGCCGCCTATCGCGACATTCAATGTAATGGATGCTGAAGACTACGACATTGGCGAAGAGCTGCTCAACGATGAGAACTACAGCTTTATGGTAGTGCTTTACGATGTTGGGAAAGCCAAAACAGAGAACCTTGCGAAGCTCAATGAATTGGCACTAGCCGCTGAAGGAGCAGGCTACGACTTCTACGCGATGACTTCTTCTCCCTACGAGGAATACGAAGAACTACGTCACGAAAATTCACTGGCTTTTCCATTCCATACGGGCGATGAGATCTTTTTGAAAACCATCATTCGCGCCAACCCGGGAATTCTCCTGATGAAAAACGGAGAGATCATCAAGAAGTGGCATGGGAATGATACGCCGAGTTTTGAAGAGGTGGAAGGTGTTTATCTTAAATGAGGAATATCGGCTTTATCTGAAGCGATTAATTTTGGAAAGATTTGACGTATAATTGGTAGATAGTCGATAGTACATAGTACTCAGTATAAATCTTTGTTTTTTTGCTGATTACAACCGACCATCGACTAATGACCATCGACCATCTACAATGACTAACTACATCCTCAAAAAAATCGGTTACGGCCTTCTGGTTCTCTGGGGAGTAGTGACGCTAGTGTTCGCTATTTTCAGCATCAATCCAGGCGATCCCGCCGCGATGCTGCTCGGACAGCGCGCCGATGAAGAGGCGATAGAGCGGGTGAGGCGAGAACTGGCCCTAGACCTGCCGTGGGGCAAGCAGTACGCGCTATACATGAATGACATCAGTCCACTATCGCTGCACAATGAAGTGCCCGAGAGTCGTGTTTACCTCGATGAGTCGAAGTACAATTTTGTGCAGCTTGTCGATTTTGGCGAAACGGTCTTGGTGCTCAAGTCACCTTACTTGCGGCGCTCGTACCAGTCCAAAAAGCAAGTGAGCGAGATCATCGCCGAGGCGCTACCCGGTACGGTGGTCTTGGCCGTAGGTGCCATCTTCTTCGCCTTGTTTTTCGGGATACTGCTGGGAGTCGTCACCGCAGTATACAAAGGCCGTTTTATCGACGGGTTCTCTCTATTCTCGGCGGTGTTGGGCATGAGTGCGCCTTCGTTTTTCAGTGCCATTATCATCTCGTGGATCGGTGGCTACCTCTGGTCGGTGCAGACTACCTTGCCCGCTATTCCGATTGTTTTAGCCTTGATTGGTTTGGGAATTTCCTTGACTCGAAAACCGCGATCGTGGATCAAATCGGTGGAGTGGCTTATCAAAGGCGCACTTTTGGGTGTGGTCTTGTTGGTGGTCAATTCGCTTACGGTATTGCTCTTCGACTTTAATTTCCTCCTCTTTCGTGATGCTGCCTTAACGTTGCCTGGAACAGGATTGGGTATGACGGGTTCCCTCTACGATGTAGACGTCTTTACGGGCGAGTATCTAGCCTTGGGCAATCTCATTTTACCGATGATCACTCTCGGAATTCGTCCGTTGGCCATTGTGGTGCAGCTTACGCGAAATGCGCTGCTGGAGGAGTTGTCGAAAGACTATACCCGTACCGCTCGTGCCAAGGGGCTTTCGCCCAATGCAGTGGTATTTAAGCACGCCTTACGAAACGCATTGAATCCCGTGGTGACGGCCGTATCGGGATGGTTTGCCTCCATGTTGGCAGGAGCGGTATTCGTCGAGTTTGTTTTCAACTGGAAAGGGCTTGGACTGCAAGTATTTCAATCCTTGCAAAATGATGACTTTCCCGTGGTGATGGGAAGTGTTTTGGTGATTGCGGCAAGTTTTGTGGTGATCAATATTTTTGTGGATATCATTTATGGACTCCTTGATCCCAGGGTGCGAATAGGCTAAACTTAGTTATGACTGTCACGTCACGGTCATAATTAAATACATCAGGCTCGATGCCTGATGTATTATAAGCGTTTTCCCACAGTGCAGCTCGAGGCAAATTATGCAGACGACCGATAGGGAGCGAATAATTTGACTGAGCGAGTCGGGAGGTCGCTTAAATTTTCAAAAGCGACCGAAGACGCACCTTGGGAAAACAAATGATTTTTGTTTCTTTTCATCTAAGGGAAAAGAAAAACCAATTCATTCTATCACTTGATATACGTTTTGCCTCGGGGGGTTGAGACGACAATCGGAGCGTGAACTCGTCACGCTGAACGAATTTAGAAAGCTATATTTACCCCTGACTTTAAAGAAGTATCAAACAACACATAACCATGAGAAAACCCCTAGTAGCAGGAAATTGGAAAATGAATAAAAATCACGCCGATGCAAAGGCTCTTTTGCAAGCATTGGTTGATCGATCGAGTGAAATCCCGAGCGGGGTAGATGTGATGGTGGCGCCACCTTCGCTTTACCTTTCGGAAATGGCGGCTCATGCCAATGATGCCGTTGCGATAGGTTCGCAAGACGTCAGCACTCAGGAAGAGGACGGAGCCTTTACGGGCGAGTTTTCGGCGGTTATGCTCCAATCTGCGGGGGTGCGCTACGCCATCGTAGGACACAGCGAGCGCCGCGAATACCACGGCGAAACCGACGAGGAGATCCGCGAAAAGATTGCCGCCTGCGTAGCGGCGGGAATTCGTCCCGTTTATTGCTGTGGCGAAAAGTTGGAAGAGCGGGAGAGTGGCCAACACGTATCAGTGGTATCGCATCAAGTAAAAACCGCTTTGGAAGGATTCTCTGCCAGCGAACTCAAAGATCTCGTGGTAGCCTACGAACCCGTTTGGGCCATTGGTACGGGAAAGACAGCCAGTAGCGAACAAGCGCAAGAGATGCACGCGGAGATCCGCAATGTTCTTGGTGAGCTTTTCAATTCCGATTTTGCCAATAGCATTCGCATCCTTTACGGCGGAAGCGCCAAGCCAGCCAATGCTGCCGAGCTATTTGCCCAACCCGATGTGGATGGTGGATTGATCGGAGGAGCGAGTTTGAAGGCGGATGACTTTTTGAAGGTGGTTGAGGCTGCGGGGTAATAGTCGATGGTACCTGATCGATAGTAGATTGTAGCGAGTAGTTCTCTAGCGGTGTAATGCTGAGTTTTTTGGAGTAGGCTAACCCTAGCTAACTAAAAATTGGGTTTCATCAGTGTCCTTCTCTATTGGAAGAGGTTGATTGAGCAGCCACATAGAATAAAATTATCGGGGCTGGTTAAACGTATCCTATTCGCAATCCTAAAAACGCGCTTCCTAATCTTGCACTACGAGCCTTCCCTGAGCAACAAATTGCTCTTCACGGAAGAGAACAACACAATACACTCCCGACTCTAGCCCTTCTGCTAAGTCGAAAGAAACGATTCCCTCATCCTGTCCGCTCGAACTCAATTGGATGGTTTGATCCTTGCGATGGAGAATTTTACCCTGTACATCAAGAATTACAAAAGTGTATAAACCCGATTCGAAATGGATTGAGGGAATGGAAATATTCAATTGCTGTGATGCAGGGTTGTAGGGATTCGGGAATAGCACTAAATCGAATCCAGCTCGATTATAAATGTCGTTAAAGTCAGATACCGAGGTAATAACCCCTTGAGGAGTGATGTTTTTTGTGAGGTAAGGATACCCATTGTTGATCTGAGGATCAATGGCCCAAATGTCCTCGTCGGCAGTATCGTCAAAAGGGTTTTCCACAAAATCCCAAGGTGTGGAAAGCTCACCCTCCGATAGAAGGGTATAGGTTTCTTCGTCCTTCATGGCTTGTGTGTTTTTTCCAGTAAGCTGTACTGGTTCTGTTCCTCCAGAGACTGCCAAACCCTCTTCGATTCCCGAACTTTCTGTATCCCAAAAGCAATCGCTTATTGTACCGAATTTGTAACCACCGAAGCCACCAGCTTCTTCGGTACCACTGGTGTTTCCCGTACTGTAGCAATTTACGATATCTGATAACATATTGTTGATGCCGACGAAGCCGCCCGAATAGTCATCGCTTGATTCTACCGAACCTCGGGCGTAACAGTTTTTAACTAACCCTCCTTGTTGCATATTACCAATAAAACCGCCGACGTAGTTTCCCAGTCCCACCACGTTGGAGTTCGAAAATGATTCTTGCAGAATAGTAGAAGATGCGACGCTTCCACTGAAGCCACCAACGGCTGATCCACCTCCTGTAACATCGCCTAGAGCATAACAGTGCTTCACGTTGCTTAAGATAATTTGCCCCGAAAATCCGCCACAGCCTGTTCCTATGGATTCAACGGACGTTTGGCTTTGGCAAGAGTCTATCGCTGTTGAGGATGTATTGCCCACAAACCCTCCTACAAGTGATCCTCCAAGGACTGCTCCTGAGACCTCATTATGCCGCATTATAGCCTCACTACCACTTCCTGTAAAACCACCTACCTTGGCGTATGTAGGCGCACTTATATTTGTTTCTACATTGCACTCTAGGAGCTCTGCAGAATCGATTAAACCCGAAAAGCCTCCAACGTGTTCTCTCTCTATACCTATTCCCGTAGCGGTAATGGTAACATTGGCAGTGCAATTGGTAATTTCGGCGACGTCAAGGCTTCCGCCAATCGCTCCAAACATGCCTCCGATGTTTGAGTCTGTGCCTAATACATCTCCCGATGTAGAGCAATCTGTGACCGATGAATTGAGAAAAAGGTAACCACAGAGAATTCCCACATAAATGTTTCCCGTTATAGCAGCATTTTCTAGGGTGAGACTTGAAATGGATCCATTGGCAATGCAGCCAAATAACCCTTGATATTCGCTTGTATCCGGACGGTTTATTGTCAAATTTGAGATGCTGTAGCCATCTCCGTTATACTCTCCTGAGAAGGCGTACTCATATTGGTTAAATACAAAAGTCCCTATTGGTTTAAAACCAGCACCCTCGTTTAGGCTAGAAGAAGAGGCGGCGTCTATATCCGTGGTTTGGATGTAAGACTTATCCAAAGCTTCAAAATTTTCGCTCATCCAGATCAGGTGATCAATGTTTTCAATTTGGTAAGGATCTCCGGGGGAACCATCTCCCTGAGAAGGTTCTAGGCCTTGTGAATAAACGGCGAGCGTAAGCGATGAAAAACTGACGAAAATGAAAAACTTGCGTGGCATTTGATAGGTTTTTTATTGGCTGATAAATAGTTCAAAGTGAACCCTTAAGTTAGTGAAAATTCAAATTGGTTGTAACAGGTTTAAGCCGAAAATTTGAGTGCATTATTGCGAAGAAAATTGTCTGTTCGGAACGCTCACTAATTAAATGGCTCTGAAATTCAAAGGGCCTTTTTTATCATTTCATCGTAGCCTATCTTTTTACATTTCTTTCGGGATGGGATCAAACTTAGTCTGTATTCCAAATCAATCTTTGCTGTGCTGGCGCTAGTTTGAATGCGGATGATTTTTTGAAGGTGGTTGAGGCTGCCAGGTAGTTTCAAAGCGCAGGATTACAAGTTCTTTGGAGCGAAGACAAAGGATCAAGGAAAAAAAGAAAACACCTGAGGTAAAAGAGAATCCCTGCTACGCAGGATTACAAATCCTGCGTAGCAAAAGTATTGAATAAGCTATTTCAGCTTATACTTACCTTGGACCCGTGATGAAATTGAATGTTAAGTTGATCATCAGCTCGGTACTTCTATTGCCCAGTATCCTGACGTGCTTGGATATATTAGTGATGTGGACGTTTGGTACTTATTTTTTAGCGGGATTCGAAATTCGCAATTCCACCGATGAGACTATAAGAATAACTCCATATAGCGAGGGGTACGGTGAGAGCAACTATGTACAACTGCCTCTCTATTTTAGTCGATATCCTTTCTTGATATCCTCATGGAGAATAGCTGATTTTGAAATGGAGCCAAAGGATAGCAAGTGGTTTTTGTATGATGATGACGATGCGTACTTGGAGGGAATTATTATCGAGCGGCAAGACGGTGAATACTTAGATATGCCTGCAGTTTATGAAGATGGGAGAAACTATATTGAAATAGAAAACATTTCGGAGTTGAATGGTGCCACCCCTGAACTAATCACGCTGACTCAGGAGGGGATTTTCTGGAGAATAGTGTGGATCAACATTGTTCTTCTGATCGGACTGTTAAACATACCCTATTTCGTTTACCTCGTTCGGAAGAAGAGAAAACAACGTAGGAGCAAAGCTGATTGATAATTCTATCCCTTTCCCGAGCTACTCAGGATTCACCTTTGTTAAGATTACTCATTTACCGCTTAGTGGCAACTCTGAAGTATCCAAGCTGATTTATAAGAAACACCCCATTCTCAATTCTACTTAACTCGCCTCTAAGTGAACATATTGCAGTTTGAAATAGGTGCGACAATTTACATGTCGTTCGTGGCGAAAAAATCTTTATTCAGTCAAAACCATCCTTTCCTTGACTAAAACAGAACTTTTTTTGGTCAAAGCGAACCTTTTTTTAGTTGAAAAAATTCTTTTTTTACCCAAAGCAGACTTTTTTTTAGTCAAAGCCAGTCCTTCTTTAGTCAAAGAAGAACTTTTTTTAGTCAAAGCGAACCTGTTTTTAGTCGAAGAAAACCCTTCTTTGCCCAAAACGAACATTCTTTTAATCAAAGCAGAACTTTTTTTACCCAAAACCAACCTCTTTTTGGTCGAAAAGAATTATTACTCAGTCAAGGCCAAACTTTTTTGAGTCAGTACAAACCTTCTTTTGACTCGAAAAAGATACTTTTCATCCAAAGCATTATTCTCTATTTTCTTGTAAACAAAGCAAGTTTTACGACTGCTTGTACGTATTTGAAGCTCCACAATTCCAAATTAACATAGCTCTACATTTGTAGAGTAAAAGTATTATTCTACATTTGTAGAGCAGAAACGACATTCTTAGAAAATGAAATTATCAAAAGCAGAAGAACAGGTTATTCACCATTTGTGGAAATTGGACAAGGCCTTTATGAAAGACCTCATTCAAGAGTACGAGCCACCCAAACCTGCTACGACTACCATTGCTACCCTGCTAAAACGAATGAAGGACAAGGGCTTTATAGATTACGAAGTGCAAGGCAATTCCAGACAGTATTTTGCGCTGATCAATAAATCAGATTATTTCAAAGGTCAATTCAGCGGAATGCTCCAGAACTTCTTCGGCAATTCTGCGGCGCAGTTTGCCTCGTTTTTTACCAAGTCAACTGATCTAACCCAAAAAGAGCTGGAAGACCTTCGCGAAATCATAGACCAAGAAATAGCCAAAAAGAAGACATGATCCTCTATCTCATAAAATCAACGCTATGTCTTGGTTCGATTCTAGGCATCTATTACTTGCTTTTGGAGCGGGAGAGCATGCATCACTTTAAGCGGTTCTTTTTGTTGAGTGGTCTGGGGTTTTCATTCTTGATTCCACTCATCACCATCGGGCAATCCGAGTATATGATTGACACATCCGAAAGCGGACAGTACCTAGTAGAAGTACTCTCCGGCAATGCAGCAGCGTCATCTGCATCACCTAAATTTGATGTGTCATTGCTATTTTCTGTATTGTATTTGCTGATTACCGTTGTGTTCTTGGTGCGATTCATCGTAGGGATAGTCGCGCTTATTCGCAAAGCAAGGCAAAACAGAAATATCCCCTTCAAAAACGCTACTCTGGTACTAGTGAACGAGCGCATAGTACCATACTCTTTTTGCCATTATATTTTCATTGCCCATTCCGATTACTTGAGCAAGGAGCTTGAGCCTGAACTGCTCACGCATGAATTGACGCATGTTCGCCAAGGCCATTCTCTTGACATACTGGCCATAGAGCTTTTGCGCATCGTATTTTGGTTTAATCCATTTCTCCCTTTCATGAAGCGAGCTGTTCAAGCCAATCATGAGTATTTAGCTGATCGGGAAGTAATTAATTCACATCAAGGCGTTGCACATTATCAGCGCTTACTATTGGATAAAGTAGCAGGCAAAACGAAGATTCACCTTACCAGCAATTTCACATACAGGCTCACTAAAAAACGATTGAAAATGATGACAAAATCAACAGAGAAAATGCGTGCACGGTTTTTTATTTCGGCCACTTTGCCCCTCATGGCAGCGTTGGTTCTACTCTTCGGCAAAACAACATTTGCGCAAGATGACAGCACGGCTAGTGACGCAGAGCTGAGATCATCAATCGACAGCTATTTTAAAGATGCCACCTTCGTATGTTCAGACGGTGATGGGCCGAAAGTCTACAAGCCTTATCAGGCTCTTACTGAAGCCGAGAAGGGCAAAATTCCACCGCTTCCACCTTCGCCACCAAGTCTGGATGGTTCTGCAACTGCAATTAGCCCTTTGCCAAAAGGCACGGTCGTACAGTTGACGGAAGACGGACAGGTTAAGATTCTGAAGAACGCTGCCGTTCCGCCACCGCCGCCTCCTCCTGCCAAAAAGTAGCGAGCTCAACCCTTTTTCAATCTGTAGATTATTCCACCCGCTTATCCTGGATTACCTCCTATGTGGCCGATCCATAAATGCCTGAGATTATAACTGCTGCTTAGGATTTACTTGCTTCGCTGCATGAGAACGCTGCGCTAATTAGCAACCCTGTGTAATTTACAGGTTTATTTTGCTCATGGAGAAAGCCTTGGGATCTCCAATTGCTAAAAGGGCCATTATTAAACCGACAAAGGTATTTTCACTCGAGGAAAAAGGTTATTCACACATCACAAGAAAAAGATCACAAGACACAATGAAGCCTTTAATCAATTAAAGAAAGGGTTCAAGTAGGGCAATGATGGACCTGAAAGAAAAAAAGAAGACGATCATATGAGGCGTTAAGGTCTTCGCGTAAGGAAAGAAGACATTCATTCGCCGCACTAGACGCATCTAGCAGCAAAAAAAAGTGTTTGGCTTAGGCCTGGTAGAGTAACAATTCGCTTTTGTTCAGGTAAATGCCTTCAGGAAAGCTCAAGAACAGATGGATGCAAGCTAAAACTAGAGGTCGATAAACCCAAATCGGTACCGCTTGCCGCCATTGTTCATCGTGGCAAGAACCACTAGGTCTCCTTCTAAAGAAAAGAAAAACGGAGTGGTCAGACTCATTTCAAAAACGGCACCGCGATGCAAGTTCAACAGAGGCAGTCCATACTTTCGGTTAGGGTAAGCCAACTCACCGTTAGGCTCAACGACCCGCATAAAAGTGGCGTAGCCCGTCTTTTCATCAAAGGCTTTTTTCTTCACGTACTTGGTGCCATCAGGTTCGGTCCACCCCGCCGGGGGGATACTCGGTAGAGAAAGCCTCGGGTTGCTCCAAAGTATGAAGAGTCGATCCTCTTTAAAATGATAAACAAATGAGCCGTACTCATCTACTTCGTACTTGTTTCTCAGGGTTTGGTCTTTCTTAAAGCATTGCCACCAGATGGTCTCACCATCGGATGCATCCAAGTTGAGAACTAAGAGGTCGTCATAGTATCGCTCATACTGATACTGCAGGGGAGAAGTGCCTTCTATGGTGCTGCTTCTCGTCGTCAATTGCTCCATCAGAATGAGCAGATTGCCATCTTTTCGAGCCAATACATCCTTGATGTAGAAGTCTTGAAGCTTTTCTTCTTCCGGATCGTCTACTGTTTTTCTGAACAGCAAGTAGCCTGCCAGTAGTTCGGCATCCCATGTGCTGCGAAGTTGTGTCTTTTGCTCCAGACCCTTGTTCAGTGCAAAGTACCAGTAGCCGTCAAGGTGCTTTTTAAAACTTGACTCCTTCTCAGTGTAGGTCGCAAATAGATAGAACTCCCCGTTAATGTTCGTTCCCATCTTGTGATCGAGCACGGCTAAGCCCTCGAGTCCTTCAACTTGGTACTCTTGCCATTTCGTATCGACAGAGTACGAGTAGAGATAGTAATACCAGCCCTTCGCATAGGTCTTTTTGAATAGAAAAGCCCTCCCGTTGTTATCCACTACTACATTATGGTGCAGAGCTTTGGAAGATTCTATGGAATACTCGTGATCGTAGGTCCAGTCAATACTGAAATCATCAGTGTCAAAACAAGTCAGCCGCATTTTTTCCATCGTCTTTTTGACGAATGGCTGCTCGGAAAGGAGTACGAGCTTTTGCTGGTTCTCAGACAAAAAGAAATTGAAAAATCCTCGATTCCCCATTTTTTTAGCAGGAATAATGTCGAGATCCTTCATGTGCTTGAGTTCTCCCGAGAGGCTCAATTGACTTACGGACAAGGTGTGTTTGCCTGTGGATTTGTTCCAGTGAGAAATAAAGGCGAAGATTTTTCCATTGGCTACCAAAATATCTTCGATGTCGTAAGAGTCGCCCATCACACCTCCGTTAAACTCAATGGGTACGGTGCTTTGAAGCTTGAGTTCGGGCGAGTACGATTCTATCCAATAAAAAGAGGTGAACGTCTCGTTGGTGTACTTTCTGAGGAGTACAAAACCTTGTTGATCGAGTACAAGCAGCTTGTCAATGCGTCTTTCCAAATAATCATTGGTAGCGGGTTCGCCCCAATGGTACGCAGGCTCTTGTCCAAAACAAAACTGACCCAAGTGCATCGCAAGGGTCAGTAGGAATAGCCGTTTTACAGTCGTCATTACTCTTTGCATTGAGCATTGTATTCGTCAATAATCTTTTCGAACGCAAGCATTCCGTATCCTTTTTCACCTTCCTCTATTTTTTTCGCAAGTTCAGGGTTCGCAGCAACGAATTCTGCCATTTTGCTCTTAAACTTGAGGCCAAATTGATCGATAGACTTAGGTTCATTGGTGCCCGCTATATTGATCACCCACACCGGTGGATATTTCCGCTTGTTGAATTCCTCATCAGTTTCATTTTCTCCTTGTTGCATCACCAAATAATTGTCTGCTCTATTGTACCAGACATATTGATTGATGCAGCCTTCCTTGATTAATAGATTCGCACGGACAGGCTTTTTGAGTAATCCTCCGGAGTAGCTGATGCAGTGATACACCTTATCTGCCACCTTGTATTCTTTAAGATCGGCAGTCTTATATTTTTCTTTGGTCTTCTTGTTTCCTTTTTCACCATAGAATACTACTTCATTTTGCATGGTGTACCGATTGTTATAGGTGATGAAGCCTTCTTTCTTGGTTCCGTCTTCTTCAATAACGTATCCCGGGTATTCTTCACCGTATCGGTATACGTCCGTGCTCCAGTCTTGGGCATTGGCATAAACAGCAAAACAGAAGATAAAGGATAAAATGGCTATTGTTCTTTTCATGGTTATCAATTTGCGTCGAAAATACGTTTAATGAATAGACCCCTGTCAGATTTAACATTTTTAAGAATATCAACATGCACAAGAGTGAAAACAGGGCACTAAATAGGATCATCCGCTACGAGATATTGACACTACTCAGCGGCTCTGCAGACTTTCCCTCACTGCGCCTGTTGCTGACACCACTCCTCAGGGTTTGCTTATGGTAAGAGCGCTCTCCCGTGGCTTAGTGCCCCTCATCAAATGAAATCTTCTTATTCACAGTTACTTCCTTCAAAGCTTTGCTCTCTATCCAAATCTTCTAAGGTGCTGCCATTGTAATTCCATATGATGTAGTTGTAGCGGCAGTCACACTCTTCTTCGGACTTTTTCAGATCTTCGGTGCAAAGGGCATAAAACTTTTTCTTCCCTTTTTTACTCCAATACGCTGAAGGTTTAGGCCGAGAATATCGGTCATGCTCTGTCAGACTAAAACGATTGGCAGGTTGTACTGAACGCGTACTTTTTTTCCTCTTTGCATCCCGGGGTTCCAATCAGGCATGCGTTCTATCATAGCTATGGCAATACTATCCAGGTCGGGATGTAAGGATCTGAGAATTTTGGTTTCGGTTGTCCTACCGTCTTCATCTACTACAAAGGTGACGTAAATGGTTCCTGATACATTGGCTTTTTCGGCTGATTCCGTGTAGCGAATATTGTCACTCAAATACTTACTCATAGCTTCACGGCCACCATTGAAGTAAGGCATCGACTCGACGATTGTATAAGTGGTTGGTTCATCTTGGCTGTAAACAATTGCCACTCCAAAAAACAAATAGACAAGAGTGATTAAAGCTTTTAAAGGAACAGCTGTCTGCCGAGATTTAAGTTCAGGAAGTTTCATCATATACCTCAATTCAATTGCTGAGCGTTGCAAAGCTATATATTCTTGTTTGTCCTGCCGCGGAGATGGGCAATGCTGCATCAAGTCGTTTCCGTATTTCTCTGTACTTATTTGCATTTGGTTAAACCGCTCCTGAGTCGCTTAGCGGTCACTCTGAGGCTTCCCGAATCACAAACTATGTGTCTCTTTTCCTTTGATGAATGTGGTGTCAAAAAAAAGTCTTCTTTGACATCAAAAAGATCTTTCTTGAAGTCAAAAAAACCTCCCGTAGGACAAAAAATCTTTTTCAGCAGTCAAAATCAACTCATTTGGAGTCAAAGTCAGGCTTTTTTGTAGTGAGTTAAGTCTGTTTTTGATAATAAAAACGATTTCTTTAGCTGGTCTAGTAAACCCTTCATAATGACTACCCGATTCAAATTTACTATATTCTGCTTGCTTTGTACTGCTATTTGGGCAAAAGCCCAGTCTTTCGAAAATAGCTTAGAGGCCTTTTGTGATTCCGTCCACGAGGCCAATCCCTCTTCGGTGGGAATAATGGTACATGTCGAATCCCCTCAACGGAATATTTCATTTAGCACGGCCAGCGGAGTTTCGTCAAAAGATGTCCGCACAGACTTGAATCCTGACCAGCCCGCCTTATTGGCCAGCAATACCAAAACCTTTGTCTCAGCAGCCATCTTGAGGTTGGTCGAGATGGGGCGCTTATCGGTAGATGATCCTACAGGCCTTTTGCTTTCTGAGAAAACGCGAACGCTTTTTGAGGGTGGGGGATACGACTTGAATGCCATCAAGGTGAAGCACTTAATGTCTCATACCAGTGGTGTGCGGGATTATGTCGATGAAGAATACATCAACTTTGTAGATCAAAACCAAGGCTATAGGTGGACCCGCGACGAGCAATTGGAAAGGAGCATCGCGGCCGGAGAGCCTCTTGGAAATCCTGAATATACCTTTAGCTATGCTGATGCGAACTATCTTTTGCTTACCGAAATCATCGAAGGAATAACCGAAAAGCCATTTTACACAGCCATGCGTGAGCTTCTGCGCTATGAAGATTTGGGATTGAATAATACATGGATGCCTTCGCTTGAAGAAAAACCCAAACAAACCAAGACCTTGGTGTACCAATATAACGAAAGCTTGGGTTGGGATTCTTACGAGGTAGATGTATCCGCTGATTTATACGGTGGTGGTGGAATAGCATCCACCACAAGCGACTTGGCCAACTTTGCGTACAAGCTTTTCCATTGCGAAATCGTGGAGGATACGACCACATTCAATTTGATATATACGAAGATCCCCACTCAGGACACCGTTCCAAGCCATTACGGTTTTGGATTGACTCGTTACGATGTTTCAGGATATACCGCTTATGGACATGGCGGTTTTTGGGGAACGAAGGTGATCTATATCCCAGAATTGGATACTTCCATTGCTGTATTCGTTCTTGAGCGTGACCGTCGCAGTTTGACATCGGGAATAATCGATCACATTATTGGATTGTTGGAAGACTAGCGTTAAACTGAAAACACAATCTCATATTAAGACAAGAGCATTATCTCTACAGCGTTTGCTAGTGTAACTGTTATCACAAAGAATAAGCATGGCTCAATCCACCTTTGAGTAGGATGAAAATTCCTTAAAACAAAAGCCATGGAAGATACACGCGAATATGAAGTAGTCAGCATGCCCAGAATTGGCGATGCTGCTCCGAAATTTGAAGCTGTAACCACACAGGGAGATATCACTTTCCCCGATGATTACAGTGGTAGTTGGGTAATACTTTTTAGCCACCCTGCTGATTTTACCCCCGTGTGCACCTCAGAGTTTATGACCTTCGCTACGATGGAGGAAAAGTTTAATGAAGCCAATTGCAAACTGGTGGGACTTTCTATCGACGGACTCTACAGTCACATTGCATGGTTGAGGACCATCAAAGAGAAAATAGAGTACAAAGGGATGAAAGACGTGGAAGTGAACTTCCCGTTGATTGAGGACATCAAGATGGATGTAGCCAAGAAATACGGAATGATTCAACCCAATGAAGACTCTACAAAAGCGGTGAGAGCGGTTTTCTTTATCGATCCCAAGGGAATGATCAGAGCGATCATCTACTATCCTCTCAGTCTGGGAAGAAATTTTGACGAACTGCACAGGGTAGTTCTTGCCCTGAAGGCAGCAGATGAGTTTGGGGTAGCGACTCCGGCAGATTGGCGACCGGGCGATGATGTGATCGTAAGCCCCGCAGGATCTTGCGGTACTGCAAAGGATAGAATGGAAGACGGTGAGCTTGACTGCAAAGATTGGTTCTTCTGTACGAAAAAGCTGAGTAAAGAAGACGTGATGAACAAAGTTCTGAACAAAGAGGCGAAAAGACCCAAAGTGAGTTTGAATTAATTCAGCTTACTCCGAATAGATGAAAGTAGTAGATTCGTAGTTAAAGGGTTATTCAGGTTTCGCCTGAAACACAAAAGCCCCCGTCACAGCTGTGACGGGGGCTTTTTTCTCTAACAAACCTAAAAATCTGTAGCTGAAGTACGGATCTAAAAAAGATTAAGTACTGTTATCTATCGGTTGAGGGAAATGCAATTAAAGAAGCATGGACACCTGCGAGAAAAGAAAAATCAACGATCCATCGACTCTCAGTTTGTTTTTGGTCAAGCTTTCTTCTGCCAGTAATAGCCTGAATCATCTATGTTGATCAGCTCTTCTGTGATGCCATGTTTTTCGCGGAAATCGTGAACGGCCTTTTTGCAAGCAGGAATCACGCCGTAGTCGTCAATGATTACGAATCCTCCCGGAGAGAGCTTGTAGTAAAGATTTACCAGGCCGTCCATGGTCGATTCGTACATATCACCATCCAATCGCATAATGGCCAGCTTGTCGATGGGTGCATCGGGGAGGGTATCTTTGAACCATCCTTTCAGAAACTTCACCTTATCATCCAGAAGGTCAAACTTTCTAAAATTCTCTTCCACCTGCTCCTTCGATATGCGCAGTTGCTCCAAGGAGTAGAGGTCATCTCCTGCATCTTCGGGATATTCCTCCACATTCGGTTTCGGTAAGCCTTCGAAGGAGTCAGCTACCCAGACATTGCGGTCTTGCTCGTATATATCAAATAGTGTTTTGGCAAAAATGCAAGCACCACCTCTCCAAACTCCTGTTTCTATAAAGTCGCCCTGTACGTCGTTTTTAACCACACTCTCAATGCAGTACTGAATGTTGTTCAGTCGTTTGGTGCCGATCATGGAATATCCATTGATCGGCCAGCCTAGCCCGTTTTCGCGGAGTCGCTCACCATCACGAATCACCCCTGTGATCAGCATATTTTTCTTGGCCAAGCCATTGATCACTGCATTGACAACAAAGCGCTTGAGAAAATTCGTTTGGCCTGGAGGATAGGGTGTGAGCTGGTATCTGTTCGCATTTCCCTTGTCAATTAGTACGTCTTTGAGCAATGCGATGTGCTTTTGCTGCAGACTTGTGAGGTCGGTTTTCTTTTGAGTAGTAGAGTTGCCATTGGGCGAGGGGGCTGTATCGACTGTGTTCATGAAGAGGTCGTTTTTGAGGTATAAACTTAGCCCATTTATTTTCGGTGTAGGAATGATAAATGACTAAATAAACAGAAGTTTTCACGATGAAATTCACAGTGAGTTGACCGTGTTTCGAAGCACAAGAATATGGAGAGGTAAGATTCCTCAACGCTATTTGCGTCGGGCAGATATTATTCTTGAGTTTTCGGCAAAAGCTTTCCGTACATTTAGAAACAATACCAAACGATTGAGAGTTATATCACCGCAACGAGCGTCCTGATTTTGATTGTTCAAGATAGTTCGTAAAAATCATAAAAATGAAAACCATCCAATATCTTTCTTTTTTGTTTCTACTCGTTCCAATTATGGGAATCTCGCAGGATACAACTGCCACTTTTACAAGTATAGAAGAAGCGTTAAAAACCCCAAATCAAGTCATTCGACTGGATTTGAGTGATCAGGAAATCGACTTTTCTCTAAAGTCTTTGCGCGAGTTTAAAAACATGGAATTTTTGAGTTTGAGAAACGATCACTTGGAGCAACTTCCAATAGAAATCTTGGAATTGGAGCAATTGCGCGTATTGGACTTGAGTGGAAATGACTTCACAGAATTGCCTGAGGAATTCTTTAAATTGAAGAATCTGGAGGAGCTTTATCTCAACGACGAGAAGCGCTTGAATTTTACCCAATCTATTGACGTATTGAGTAAGCTACCCAACCTGAAGATTCTTCACCTCGAAAACGATCACATTTCCGAATTTCCAGAGAATATTTTCAAATTGGAAAAGCTAGAGAACCTGTACTTAAATGACAATGACTTGCACGAGATACCCCAGAGTATTCAAAAAATGAATCAGCTCAAATACCTCGACATTCAGAGAAACCCCATTCCACCCTCTATCCAGAATACGTTCAACCAGAACGGGAATGTTTTGATTCGGTTTTAGGGGAAACCCTGCACTGGGTTTATCCTCGCCTCTCAGGATTTACAACCCTGAGGTTTCCAAATTAAATTACAATAAACACTGAATTCTCAAATCTACCTATCTCGCCGCACGAGTGGATTCATTGTAGTCTAAAAATAGACGCGACGCATAACTCGTCTTTACATCGGGATGAAAAATTCTCTTTTCAGTCAAAACCAATCCTTCTTTAGTCAAAGTCAAGCATTTTTGTATCGAATTAAGTCACCTTTTATCACAAAAAATCGATTTCTTTCGAGCTTTTATCAAACACTCGATAATGAACAACCGACTCAAATTATCCTTCTTCTGCTTGCTGTTCCCGTTTGCTTGGGCTACTGCCCAACCTTTCGAAAACAACTTACAGGCGTTTTGTGATTCCGTCTACAGGGCAAATCCGTCGTCGGTAGGAATCATGGTTCACGTAGAGTCGCCCCAAAGGAATATTTCCTTCAGCATGGCCAGTGGATTTTCGTCAAAAGACGCCAATAATCCCTTAGAACCGGACCAGCCCGCCTTATTGGCCAGCAATACCAAAACCTTTGTCTCCGCCGCTATCTTGAGGTTGGTTGAAATGGGGCAACTGTCAGTCGATGATCCCGTGGGCCCTTTATTCTCTGAGAAAACGCGAACGCTTTTTGAGGGTGGGGGATACGACTTGAATGCCATCAAGGTGAAGCACCTGCTGTCTCAAACCAGTGGAGTGAGAGATTATGTCAATGATGCCTACATCGACTTTGTAGACCAAAACAAAAGCCACAGGTGGACCCGCGATGAGCAATTGAAATGGAGCATTAAGGCAGGAGGGCCTCTTGGCAGCCCTGAATATACCTTTAGCTACGCCGATGCAAACTACCTTTTGCTCACCGAAATCATCGAAAGCCTCACCGATAAGCCTTTCTACACTGCTATGCGCGAGCTTTTGCGCTATGAGGAGCTTGGGCTGAACAAGACGTGGATGCCCTCGCTCGAAGAAAAGCCCGAGCAGACAAAAGAATTGGCACACCAGTACGACGATGACTCCGACTGGGATTCTTACGAAGTAGATGTCTCTGCCGATTTGTACGGCGGCGGTGGTATAGCTTCTACCACAAGCGACCTGTCTAATTTTGCCTATAAACTTTTCAATTATCAAGTCGTGGGAGACACCGCTACTCTTAATTTGATATTCACCGAAATCCCCACTCAGGATACCGTACCGAGCCATTACGGTTTCGGATTGTCGAATTATGAATTTTCAGGACATAAAGCATACGCCCATACGGGGTTTTGGGGAACCATGGTTTTCTACTTCCCCGAATTGGATACCTCTATCGCCGTATTTGTTTTGGAGAGCGAACAAAGTAACTTGGGAAGAAGCATAGTGGATCATATCATCGGAATGCTCGAGTAGTATCCGATCGATTCCATTATCTGTTTCCTTAGGTAAAAATTTGCCATTCGGGAGCATACGTAACCGCTGTCACATTTGAATGCCATGACCTTGCCTACCTTTAAACAGGAAAAATCCCTTAACACAAAAGCCATGGATGAAACACAAGAATATGAAGTAGTGAGCATGCCAAGAATTGGCGATGCTGCACCGAAATTTGAAGCTGTGACCACCCAAGGAAAAATCAATTTCCCTGCTGATTACAGCGGTAGTTGGGTCATTCTTTTTAGCCACCCTGCCGATTTTACTCCCGTGTGCACCTCAGAGTTTATGACCTTCGCTACGATGGAGGAGAAATTCAATGAAGCCAACTGCAAACTGGTGGGACTTTCTATCGACGGGCTATACAGTCACATAGCTTGGTTGAGGACCATCAAGGAGAAAATAGAATACAAGGGGATGAAAGATGTGGAAGTAAACTTCCCGTTGATTGAAGACATCAAGATGGATGTAGCCAAGAAATACGGAATGATTCAGCCCAATGAAGATTCTACAAAAGCCGTAAGAGCCGTTTTTTTCATCGATCCCAAAGGAGTCATCAGAGCGATTATTTACTATCCCCTCAGTTTGGGAAGAAACTTTGACGAATTGTATCGGGTAGTTCTTGCCTTAAAGACAGCCGATGAGTTTGGGGTAGCCACCCCTGCCGATTGGCGTCCGGGCGACGATGTGATTGTGAGCCCTGCAGGTTCTTGCGGAACGGCAAAAGAAAGAATGGAAGACGGAGAACTCGACTGCAAAGACTGGTTCTTCTGCACTAAAAAACTAAGTAAAGAAGATGTAATGAATAAGGTCTTGAAAAAAGAAGTGAAAAGACCTGAGGTGAGTTTGAATTGATGCGAGCTTACCGCAAACGTTTAAAAATTGCAGTTCACTAATTTCAATTGCCGTAAGGCATCACCTGAACTGAAAAAGCCCCCGCCAATACAGTGGCGGGGGCTTTTGTTCTCACGTACTAACTTAAAGTTTTTGCAGCTTAAGTTTAGTTTCTTGACAAAGTCAGGAAGTCATTATCACCTGCGCCGATGTCTTCCAGATCAATAGTCGTAGCTGATGAAGAAGCAACTACCCAATCTTCGTTCAATTCATTGAGTACTGCAGGGCCTTGGAATCCAATGGTCAATTCAATGATGCCATTGTCGATCGTAGAAATCCATTGACCAGTTCTTGATTGTGCATTTCTCTGAGCCGTTACCGATCCGTCAGCGTTAAATGTGAAGCTAACATTGTTGTAATCGTTTGTGTCATTCACTCCGTTATCGGTGAAGTTTGATACGCTCCAAGCACCTCCTGTAGTAAGGTTTTCATTGAATGCATCGAGCTCAGGAGAAGGCTCAACCGGTCCACCACCTGTGCAATCCGTAACTTTTGCAAAAGATAGAACACCCGGGTTATTGTTCACATCTTCAATGAAAGAAGGAGCAGTTCTGTTGAGTGCCACGATGTTCCAATCGTCAGTGAGTTCATTTAACAATGGAATGGTGCCATTAAAGTTCAAGAAGAACTTTTGAACGCCATCATCAAAACCAATAGCCCATTGTCCTGAATAGTCTTGAACACCATTTCGTGCTACAACGGTTCCGTTATTGAAAAATTCGAAAACGAAGTTGCTGTAATCTGAAGTCTCGTCTATTCCTGCTTCTACAAATTGAGTGATTTCATAGCAACTTGATCCCGATCCGGAAGCATTTTTTGGGTCACCCATCGTAGCCTCGTTAGAAGCAGTAGCAGGGGAGTCATCCGTATCTTTTTCACAAGATGTAAAAGCGATGAGCGCAAAGCACATAGCGAAGAACTGAAAAGCTGAAAGAAAATTTGTTTTTGTTTTCATTTTGATTTGTATTAGGTGAAGTGTTTTTGATTTATTGAGACAAAGGAAATATAATGGTCAGTTATGACAATCAGAAATACATCAAAAGAATTTATAATATGTATTGACATATGTTATGTATTGTCTGGAAATATTGATAATACTTATGTTTCTATCCTTTTGCATCAAAAAAATATTTTCACTTTTCATCCCGAATAATTCTTTAGAGTCATTGTGCCGGCAAAAATTGAAGGGGATTTGCATTTCAAATTACCTGAAGTCGGAGGGGATGGTATCTATTTCATTTGACTAATTTCCCAATCGGTTTGAGGGCATTGTTTGGTTTTCTATTAAGTCATTTAAGTGTAGCTATCGCTACAGCTCAAACTCCCCAAGGAGTGTGGGTGACTTCTCATGAATTAAGAGTCGGTACTTATCAGGATTTAAATATTGAGGATCAGCAAATTTTATCTGCTATGAAAAACTACCTGAGTGAAGACTCGGTCTACTCAGAAGGCGGATGGATTTTGATGGCAGATTCAGCCAATCAGATTGAGTTTCTTTCCGACATACGCTCTAGCATGCAAAAGGCAAAACATTCCAAGGATGGCGAGATGCTCCGCTTTGAAAGGGATTCTTTTTACCTCGAGGTAATGAGTGACTCAGATCTCTTATTGACAAGGAAATTCTATGATTCCTTTTGGCATGAATATCACTTCCACAGGCTACCCGATTCTATTTTGGATAAAGAAGATTTTGAATTGGCCTTCCCAAAAACGGGTGCTCATTTGGAACTCTTCGTTTCTGATACCCTTGACAGGAACTATCAATTGGACTTTATCGATGCGAGGCAAGTTGTCATTACAGGTACTAAGGAAGGGATGCCATACACTGTTCGTGGCACATGGCATAGCCGATGGATTGGAAATACTCTCTTTTTCTCCTTTTTCGACAATCACTTTGAGAAAATGCAGCTCTACTTTTTTTACGGAGATTCAGCCAATGCCTTGATAGGTGGCACCTATAATAATGCCGCTCTAATGGGCACTAAACCACCGCAGCTTTATACCACTCTGGCCTCTGCAGAAAGATCTGACAATTCAGAAAAGATTAAAAAAGACATTGTCGGCACGTGGGAGGCGGTTAATGAACCGCTGTTTTACGATCCCGCCATTGAGTTCGGCTTCCTTTCTTACCAGTCTTTTGAAATCACTTTCGATGCCGACGGGAGTTTCAGCATGTTGAAATCGGGTACTGTGCTAAAGTATGGTGATTCCATTCCTCTGGAAGAAGAGACAAGAGGCGAGTGGGAGGTAGGCCCAATGGGAAGATACATTGTATTAACTCCTAAAGATGGTACTCCTTTATACTTTTCAATTGAAAGGGTCAATGCCGAAGAGCTGATTGTATACTCCCTAATGAAAACACTTAGTGAGTTTCCGAATTACAATGTTTTTGAAAACAGAAAGATAGAGCTTAGGAAGTAGAACCTTTAACTTATGCTATATAGGGTTCTGGTTCATCATCTAAACCATCAATACGCCTTTGTGGACAACGCTCAAACCCTTACGCAAAACCAACTCACAATTCTTCCGAACTTCGACCTTTATACCCAACGCTCCCTTTGAATGAACTACTTCGTATACCGTTTTTCGTGCGATCCTTTAAAGCCCACCACCGAGATTCTTACCGCTCAGTTGGCGGGGCTCGGCTTTGAAAGCTTTATCGATACAGAAACGGGAACGGACGCGTATGTTCCCGCTAATTCAGAATCGGAATCAGAGGTGAAAGTCTTGATCGGAACATTGGAAGGCAACGTGAGTTACTTGCGGGAAGAAATTCCCGAGCAAAACTGGAATGCCCAATGGGAAGCCGATTATGAACCCGTTTGCGTAGAAAAGAAATTCAGAGTGCGGGCACCGTTCCATCAAGTCGATCCTTCTTTTGAGCACGACATCTTGATACAACCCCAAATGTCATTTGGTACGGGCCATCACGAAACCACTTGGCTTATGCTCAACGAGATGGAGACCATCGAGTGGGAGGGTCGATCACTACTGGACGCGGGTAGCGGTACGGGAGTGCTGGCTATTGCCGCCCGAAAACTGGGTGCCCATCGAATTCTGGCTTATGACATTGAAGAGTGGGCCTACCAAAATACCCTGGAGAACATCGCGTTAAATAAAATGGAGATGGAGATCTTAAAAGGAGATGTCTCGGTGATCGGCCAATCTACTTTTGGCGTGGTTTTGGCCAACATCAACAAAAATGTCCTATTGAACGATATTCCGCATTTTGCCAAAGCACTCGAACCCAAAGGGTACTTATTCCTAAGCGGCTTTTTCAAAACCGATGTGGATGATTTGGTGGCTTTCGCCGAAAGGCATCATTTGACGAAAGTAGCCGTACAAACCAAGAACGATTGGGCATTAATCAAACTTATAAAATCGTAGGTATGCTGAAACGCATTTTTATCCTCACTCTATTCACAGCACTCTCCCTTCAGGGCTTTTCGCAACTTCGCGAGTTTACCCGCGAAAAGCAAGCCTTCTATGACGAGCTCGAAAAACTACTTGTAGAAGCCGACAAAAAGGAAGGCAAGGCGCTGATGGAAGAAACCTTCGGTCCCTTTTGGCTCAATGGCGACATTTACAATGATGAGCAGAAAGCGAAAATCTACGATGTGGCCGACCTCATGCTCAAGAAGCGATTGCGCCCTTTTCCATTTTACAAGTCGTTCATTATCTCCCTCATGTCTTTTCCAGGGTCACCTCAAGAAGGTGAAGGGTTTGATACATGGGTAGAAATAGTCAAGGTTCTGGAAAATGGCAGCAAGAAAAAGATTGAGGAGTTTCTGACGATGACGGAAGGACTCTTGACGAGCAATACCTTCTACGAATCTCCTTCTACCATTTGGAAAGGAACGAATGCCGGGTGGCAGTTTCGACTGGAAGACAAAGAGTATTTTATCGTTTTTCCTTCTACTGATTTGATCTGTCTTTCGAAAGGAGATAGTTCGGTGATATACGCCACCAAAGGAGTTTTTGATCAGCAAAAAGAAAAGTGGAAAGGTGAAGAAGGGAAAATCACCTGGGAGCGGGCTGCGCTGGACCCCAATGAGACTTATGCCGTAATTCAGCAGCCTTACGAGCTCAACACACGTTCTGCTTTTTTCAAAATTGATTCCGTTCTTTTCTTCAATGGTTTCTTTCAGTATCCGCTTCTTGGTACGGTCGAAGACAAGATTCTGGCCAATGTAACTCCGGATAAAGCGACTTATCCGCAGTTTTCATCTTACGATAAGAGATTGGCTATCGAGAACATTGTAGATAAGGTAGATTACAACGGAGGATTCCGAATGGAAGGGGCCAATCTCCAAGGGTTTGGTTCCAAAAGCGAGCCTGCAACCCTCACCTTCAAAAGAGACAATACTCCGCAGGTAGTTACCTATTCACAGTTTTACACCATCAAGCCCGATGCAGTGGCTTCCCAAGATGCTAAGGTCATCATCCTACTTAATAATGATTCCATCGTTCACCCAAGCCTGCAGTTAAGATTCAAGAATGAAACTCGCCTGCTTACTCTGATTCGGAGCAATGAAGGGCTGAGTAAGTCTCCCTATTTCGATACCTACCACGACCTGGAGCTTTACTTTGAGGCATTCTATTGGAATATTGATGATCCGATTATTCGGATGGGAAATCTCTTCGGAAGTACGGAAACCAGAGCTGCATTTATCTCTTCCAATTTCTTTAAAAAGCAGCTTTACCATGAACTCACGGGAATGGATCGGGTAAATCCCTTATATGCCATCCGGCAATACGCTCGTAAGATCAATGACGAAACTTTTGGAGCCCAAGGACTTTGTGATGATCTGCGTTTCAGGCTGGAAAGCTATATGCCACGCCTGATTGAAATGGCAAACAAGGGATTTATCAATTACGATATCCCTACCCAGACCATTGAGGTAAAGCAGAAGCTCTACGACTACATTGCTGCGGAGGCAGGTAATATCGACTACGATGTGTTGATGTTCAACTCTGACGTGGCTGATGGCGACAATGCGGAACTCAACTTGATCAATTTTGATTTGGTGCTCAAGGGAGTAGATCGGATTCTACTATCTGACTCTCAGCAAGTGGCCATATTTCCAAAAGACGGATTGGTCAACGTGCGGAAGAATCGAGATTTTAACCTAGGAGGGGTTATCCGCTCGGGAAAATTTGAGTTTTATGGAGAGGAATTCGCTTTCGATTACGACAAGTTTCAGATCGATTTGATCACCGTTGACTCCTGCCGACTTTACGTCGAAGACTTCAGGCCTGAATACACCAGCCTGCGCCGTGTAAAGAACGTAATTGAAGGAATCACGGGGACCATTCAAATCGATAACCCCTTCAATAAATCAGGTCTTCAAGAAGAGTTTACCGAATTCCCCATTCTCACGGCTGATAAGGAATCATTTGTTTACTACGACAATGTCAATATTCAGCAAGGGGTGTATGAAAGGAGTGAGGTGTTTTATGAGCTTGAGCCTTTCATCTTGGATAGTTTGGACAATTTTGCTACCGAGCAGGTGGCGTTTAGTGGGCGCTTTGTTTCAGGAGGAATTTTTCCTGAACTCGATGAGAGTCTCAAAATTCAGGAAGACTACTCTCTCGGTTTCGTGCGATCTACTCCTGCAGAAGGTTTACCGCTTTATGGCAATAAAGCAACTTTCAAGAATGACATTGTTGTCAATTACAATGGAATTCAAGGAGACGGACAGCTGGAATACTTTACGGCTACTGCCAATTCGGAGCAATTCACCTTCTTCCCTGATAGTACACGAGGGATTACCAATTCCTTTACGAATACTTCCGTTTCTACGGGTACTGAAATCCCCGAAGCCAATGCCACTGAGGTTGACCTCACGTACCTGCCGCTCGCTGACCAGCTGAGCGCCGAGGTAATGCGCGAGCCCATCAATATGTTCAGTGGTCAGGCTATGGCCAAAAAAGGAACGCTTGATTTAACTCCGAAAGGAATGACAGGAAGAGGAATCGTTGAGTTTTCGGGAGCAGAATTGGAGTCGGATTCCATCCGATACAATTACCAAACCTTCGATGCAGATACCTCCGACTTCCGTTTACTGGCCCTGTCTGAGGCCAATTTGGCATTTAAAACCAATAACGTAAGCGCTCATATTGACTTTGAAAATCGGGTAGGAGAGTTTAAGTCCAATGATGAGGAAACCACGGTAGAGTTCCCTGTAAACCAGTACATCTGTTTCATGGATGAGTTCAAGTGGTTTATGGACAAAAACGACATCTCTCTCGAAACCTCTCGAGAGATGGCCTCTGACTTCGTAATCGATACCGAGCTCGATATGAGTCGTTCTAACTTTTTTAGTATTAATGAAGATCAAGACTCGCTCAACTTCATGTCGCCAAAGGCAATCTATGATCTTGATACATATACTATCACCGCCGATCAGATACCTTGGATCCGCGTGGCTGACGCTAAGATTACACCAGATAGTGGGCGGGTGGTTATTCGCCGAAGAGCGCAGATGGACGAATTGGAAGATGCTACCATTTTGGCAAATTTCATCACGCAATACCACACCGTACAAAGTGCCACTGTCAAAATCAATTCGAGATTCGATTACAAGGCTTCAGGTCAGTACGCTTATGTGGATGAAAACAAACTGGAACGACTCATAACGTTGGAGTCCATTGGAGTCGACACCTCCCTTCAAACGGTAGGTTCGGGTAAAATCCTATCCATCGATGAGTTTTTCTTAAGTCCTCATTTTGAATACCAAGGAACGGTGAATTTGAAGTCGAACGATAAGTTCCTCACCTTCGACGGAAGTACGAGAATCATTCACGACTGCGACAGACTGGCTCGAAACTGGATGAAGTTCAATTCCATCATTGATCCTGAGAATGTCTTAATCCCTGTAGATACACTATTGACAGATGATAGAGGAAACCCCGTTGAGGTGGGCCTAATGGCCGAGAAAGACCCTTACATCGTATATGGAACTTTCCTTTCGGATAAAAAAGACGATACGAACGAAAGTATCGTGACCTCAAGAGGATTTTTGAAATTCAACAAAAAGGATCAGACTTACGAGGTAGCGGCTACTGACAAGCTGAATCAGAATTCCCTTCCTGGTAATTACGTCTCTCTGAAAAAGGGAAGCTGTGCATTGACCGGTCTGGGGCGATTGGATTTAGCCGATGATTTGGGGCAAGTTGGCCTTGATGCTCTGGGAGAACTCAATTACGATCCGGTTAATGATAAAGTAGTGATTAACTCATCGATAGCGCTCAACTTCTATTTTAGTAGTTCAGCCTTAGATGAGATGCTGAAATACCTCTCCACGGTTTCGGATCTCAAACCGGTAGATTTTACCAAATCGAGGTATGAGTATGCCATTAGAGAGCTCATGGGGCTCGAAGCTTCTGACAAAGTCATCTCTGAGTTGAGCTTGAGCGGAACCATCAAAAAAGTTCCTGATGAGTTGAATAAGACCTTCTTTATTTCAGATGTTAAAATGGTTTGGGACCCTGTAATGGAGTCATTTATTTCGGAAGGAGACATCGGAATTGCTGCTATTGGTAAGGATCAACTTTTCCGTAAAGTACCGGGTAAATTTGTAGTGGAGAAAAAAGCTAGTGGAGATGTAATGCACCTTTATCTTGAAGTAAATGATGCCAATTGGTACTACTTTACGTACAAGAGAGGAGTGCTTCAATCATACTCCGGTAGCAAGGAATTTAACGCGATTCTTCTGGAAGAAAAAGAAGACAAGCGAAAGCAAGCAGGCGACAAAAAAGAAGACAATTACCTATATATGTTGGGATCAAAAAGCAAGCGGAGTATATTCTTGGATCAATTCGCATTTTAAGATCAACCAAATTATTGGTTTCTTCGTTGAAACATTCGTCTGAAGCGGACGTATAGGCGATACCTTTAAACTATAACTTGGCTTCAAAAATCAAATACTCCCTGTGTTTGGTGGTGATTAGCCTGATGGCTGCTATCCACGTTAGAGCACAGTACAGTGAGCAAGACTTAATTGAAGAAGCAAACGCACTTTTTGACAAAGGTGAATTTGCTGAAGCAATGCCGCTGTACTCGCAACTTTTAAGTCTCAACCCTACAAATCCGGTTTTTAATTACAAGTACGGTGCTACGGCGCTATATGGTGATGCTGAAAAGAAAGAAGAGGCCATCAAGTACCTCAAGTTTTCAGTTGGGAAACCCAATGTTGACGACCAAAGTTGGTACTATCTCGGTAGGGCTTATCACCTCAACTATTTGTTTCAAGATGCCATATCAGCATATGAGAAGTACAAGACCTTGGCATCTAATAGTGATCTTGAGGAGAAAGAAGTTGGCTTAAAAATTTCAATGGCCAAGAGCGGCCAGAACCTGCTTTCGCAAATCAAAGAGATCAAGGTTCTTGATAAGAAACAATCATCTGTCGAGTCGTTTTTCAGGATTTACGATCTGAGCGATATCGGAGGTAAAATCTTAGTAACTCCCGAAGAACTCCTTTCTTCTGAAGACAAAAAACGCAATCACCGCTCTCTGATCCACTTTAGAGGAGCGGGTACTACAATCTACTTTTCCAGTTATGGCAAGAGTGGAAAGAATGGTTTGGATATCTACCATGCAGATGTACTTCCAGATGGCTCTTACACTGATCCTGTAGCCGTTCAAGGTTCCATCAATACGCCTTACGACGAAGATTTTCCCTACCTGCATCCTGACGATAAAACCTTTTACTTTTCTTCAAAAGGTCACGGAAGTATGGGGGGCTACGATGTCTACAAATCCGGGTTTAGTAAAGCCAGTGGAGTATTTAGCACTCCCGTCAATTTAGACTTTGCCGTCAATACTCCCGACGATGATCTGTTTTACTTGGCCGACTCCTTAAACGAGATGGCCTATTTTGCTTCTGCACGAAGCAGTAAGCAGGGACAGCTTGATGTGTATAAAGTACTGGTTAAGAGTGCTCCAATCGATATTACTTTGATCAAAGGTACATTCATTAATCAAATAGATCCGAGTAAGAAATTAGCAAAGATTACCACTATTGATGCTACCACTAATAAAGAGGTAGACATTCAATATACTGATCCCACTACGGGAGAATACGTGCTCAGTTTTCCAAAAGGTGGAAAGTACAAGTTCTTGGTTGAGGAAAAGAGCAGCGACAAAATTCACGCTGGTCTTGTAGATGTTCCATCTTCAGCCGGTGTGAATGCCTATCTCCAAGAAATGGAACTCATTTCATCGGTAGGTGTGGAGAAACTGATGATCAACAACTTGTTTGATCAGACTTACGATGGCGATGTAATGGCCTTGGCTCAGAAGATGCTACGCCAACGTGCAGCGCTTGATGTCAATTTCGACCCAAATGCCGAGCCTACCGTAACAGATACACCCGACGTCGAGAAAGATCCGGCTTTGGCTTATTCTGATGCAGGATTTGGCGCGGGAATGACCAATGAAACCATTCTGGAACAAGCTGAAGCACGTGTTGAAGAACTAAAAGATAGGCAACTGCTCACGGCTCAACTGGCAGAAGGGGCAGCTCGATCTTCTGATGCATATTTTACCAATGCACAAGACAAGGGCAATAAAGCCGAGAGTTTGGTCACCGAAGCGAATTCTGCTAGTTCTGAAAATCGAAACTCATCGATGTATAGTGCGGCATTCGCTAAACTTGAGGCAGAAACGGCTTTGCGTAAAGCGACTAATTCTAAAAGCCTGAAGGACGAACTTTATCAAAAGGCGACTGTAGCAAAAGAGGAATATGAGGCTGAGAAAGCCCGTGTTGACTCTTTGAGAGAAGCCATCGATTCCAATGACTACGATGGTATTTACGCAGGCTTAGTAGCCGAAAGAGAAAAGAGAGAGAGCATTGACCAAATCGAAGACCGATTTGATCCCGTTCAAGATATTCGCAGAAGTGGTTTAAAATCAAACTCCGAAGCACAAAAGCTATTGGAAAAAGCTCAGAGCTTGAGAGATCAAGAGGAACAGCTTAATGCAACGCTAATTACAAGGCGGACGCAGAGCACAAAAATGAAGGGTAAAGATCTTAAGCAAGTAGAGGAAGAGATTACCGTTCTGGAATCAGATATTGAAAGTGCCAAGCGAAGGACCGAGAGAGCCTTTAAGCAAGCTGAGGATGCTCAGATTCTAGCTGACAATGAAATTCAAGAATTTGAAATTCTCAAAGAAATTGCGGATTCCAATGATCCGACACTTGTTCCTGAGGAATCAGAGCCGGTTGTTTCTTGGTCTGATCCGGAACAAAAACTATTGGCAGAGAGTCTAAGAGATTTGCCAATTGACAATGCGGCAATAGCGGCTTATACAAGCGAACATCCAGAGGTCTTCGATCAAATGGATTCAGAGGCTATGGCCATGAATTTCCGACGGACTTATGGTGCCGGAAATGAAACGACCGATGATGTGGCAATGATTGCTTCAAAGCAGGGTGAGTCAGAAAGCTTGATAGCCGACAATTCACAAACGGATTCTAATCAACCTGAACAGGAAGTGGCTTCATCGGAAACACCTTCTGACAGTAAGTCTAATGACATAAGTCAGAATCCGGATTCCGAAACAAACACTATTATGGAAGGAGCAGTAGGAGCTGCTGCAGTTGTAGGAACGGGACTTCTTGGAGGAGAAAATTCTACAGAAGAAGCTGAAGTTGAAGAATCCGAAGATTTGGCAATTGAATACGACGAAAGCCTTCCTGTAGAAAAACGCATCGAAGCCGAAGAGTTGAAAATACAAGCTGCAGAAGATTGGGTTGCTATCATAGATGAGTCCATTGAACAACTTGAGAGTGGAGTAGGGGGCGAAGAAGACGTGGAGGAGCAACTTGCGGATTACAGAAAGCTGCGAGATCAAAAGGCATCTGAAATTGGACAAAGGCAAGAGCTCATATCTGCTTGGGAAAATGAGATTTCTGATGTGCCTACAGCTGAGGCTTTGGCTCGGGCAGGAGCTGACCTAGACACTTTGAGCCCTTCGTTTGTCGCCAGGCTAGAATCAAAAATTCCTGACTATTCTACCGAGATAAAGTCCATAAGGTCGGTAAGTGCAATTAACAGAAACTACCTTCCAACTCTCGCTGAGATAGAAATTTCAGGTCTGAGTGCTCCCGAAATGGCTGAGAAGCGAATCGAGCTCAATGAAGGTTTTATAGCAGACATTGATCAAATTCTTAATGAGGGAATCGACTCAGAAGTATCTGAAGAGGACCTTGTCGAGATGCGAAGAGTCAAAATGCTCGAACTCCGACAAGATGAGGAGGTCATGGAAGGAAAGGCTGTTTTTGTCCCGAGATCGGAAGAAGCAAAGAGTTATGCTGAGCTGATTAAACAAGAAGAAGATATAGAAGAGATTCCAAATGAAATTGAGTCTGAAAGCGAGTATACAGAGCTTAGTCCTGCCATGGCGCAGTCGCTTCAAAATGACTATTCAAGAGAGTCTGTTTTACCGGACTACTCTGCCTTACTAGAAGAAGCTGAGCTCACCACCAATCCACAAATAGCCCAAGCACAACGTGTGAAGGTGAAAGAAGATTTTTTAATACGACTTCAATCGGAAATATCCATCTACAAAGCTGCGGTTGACGCGGCAGAGAGCCCAGACCCTCAACTGGTTGAGAGGTATACTGAGCTACTTCGTGAAAGATCTGATATGATTGATGAGGTCAATAGCGATAAAGCTACGTTAATGGCTTTCGAAAGTGATGAAATAGCTGATGAAGAAATTCAGATTTCAGCAGACTCTTTAATCACAGTCCTTCGTGTGAGTGCCATTTCGATTGATAACGAAACAGATCAAGCGCCGACTCAATTTGAAATTGATGAAGCAAATGAATTGGTGTCGGATCAGATAGACGAATATGTCGCTATTCTCGATGACCCGCAAGCAAAGGTGAATCGAGATGCCGTTCAAGTGGAAATTCAAAAGCTACAAGCTTTCCAAACCGAACTGTCCGCCTCAGCGCAAGATCAAATATTAGCTGAGAATAGGTCAACACAGGAACTAACCGCGGAAAAAAGCCCAGTGGAACTGGAAGAGGACATGGCAGAGGAATCTGACGAGACTCCTGTGAGTGAATTGACAGAAACCGGACTTGAGACATCGGCTAATGTGCCCGTGGGTGAAGCACTAACAGCGGTGGGAGGCGATGACAAAGAATCGAGCGAAATAGCGCAAAGCACGGATGAGACCGAAACTCCAATCACCGAAGCTCAACGCAAAGAATTTGAAGATATTCTCAGTATATCAGAAGGTTTTGTCATCGATTTTGATCAGAAGGCCACGGTCGTTATTAAAGATACTGACGTTGAAGAGCGGGAACTGATAGCTCTTGCACGATTAAACGATGCATTTGTTGAATCCATTGAGAACAAGGTAGATTCCCTGGAATCGATCAAATATGAGGGAGATGAGGAGTTCCAAAATGTGATTGATGAGGAAATCCTTGAGCTTCAAGCGCTCAGTGCGGATAAGCAACAAGAATCTGATCGACTGATGGCTGAGGCCGAATTGATGGAGATGGCCCAAACCAAGGCTCCTGCCATAGCGGAAGAGTCGAATACTCTTGTTGAAGACTTCGACGAGCGCATTTCAGAAATAAAAACCCCTGATTTATCTACTATTCAGTACAAATCTCTAAATGCCTCGATGATCAGAAATGGATTGAAATCAAAATCAGATTCATTGAATCAGCTGAAAAGAGAGTACGCTGATTTGACTACGGAGGCTGAACGCTCAGCTTCCTTGGCTGATATAGAAAGAATCAATACAGAATTGACTGAGGGAATCAATCAATCAAATTTTGCAGAGATCGAATTCTACCGAAACGAGAATGAGAGAATCATTTCTCACTTGGATCCGAATGCCTCGGCAAATCGGGAAGAAATGATTGCCCTCCAGGCTAAAGCTACCGAATTAAATTCTAAAGTGACCGAGCTTGAACTGGGTGATAATACGGATGAGCAAATGCAATTGATTGCTGAATTGGCGGAGGTTAATACTTCCCTGGGATCATTTACTCAGGCAGATACAGAAACTGATGATAGTGTCATCTTGGAAGACATGACATCGGCGCTTTTGCTACCTGAAAGTCACGAGACTCTGCCCAATAAGGCTTACCTCACGGAAATGCAATCGGTCATGGTAAGTAATATGACTGAGGAGCGTCGGGAAGAATTGATGACTCAAGATGAGATCCTGAAAGTGAATCTCGATTTTTCAGAAACAAATTCAGTAGATGTTAAGAAAGAATTGATCGCCGGCAATACAAAGGTTGATGCAATCGGATTGAATCTTTTGGCCGAATCTCCTGACCAACTTGACTATCTGGTCGCTATGGTGCGCGCTGATAGCCTGAAGTCGCTGGAGCGGAATAGTGCAGCCTACGCTGAAATGAAACAAAATCAAGCTATCGAAAGAAGTGCAGAAGCTGATAGACTGCTCAAAATGTTGCCTAATCAGGAAACTGATCGTGATCGTGAGAGCGTAAAAGCTCGCGCTAAGAAGCTGGAGCAAGAGGCCGAAGTTTTGTACGAAAAATCTGCAGTGGCAGCGCAACAAGCTGAGATGGCTCGAGCGAAAAGGTCCGATAATGACCAAGAACTTATTGCACTTTCAACCGATCTTTCCTTCAAGCAAAGAAGAGCGCTTGATGATTTGCTCTTAAAGCCTGGCTATCGAATTATTCCATCTGAGGAGTCTGCCGAAGAGTTAGCTGAGGGTACTTCCACAAGGATTGTTGAAGAAACTCCAAGGGTAGAAAAAGAGATGCCTGCAGAGAAAACTGAAGTTTCCAAATCGAGTACTTCAACTAACGGCTTGGATGCACTTAAAGGTAACTGGCTGGGCATGGTTGAAATCATTGCTGAGAAAGATGATTTCTCTGATGTAGAAGGCTCAATGTTTGCGGAGGCACCCGTCAGCGTGTATTCAGCAGACAAACCCATTCCCGTTGACCCCGTGATGCCTGATGGATTGATATTCCAAGTACAGGTTGGTGCTTACCGCAATCCTATACCACAAGACCTTTTCGGTCCTTATGCGCCTATAATGGGGCAGAAGCTCGACAATGGTATCACCAGGTACCGTGCAGGATTATTCAAAAAGTATAATGAAGCCATCCAAGCGAGAAACGAGATTAGAGAAAAGGGGTATAGCGATGCTTTCGTAGTGGTTTATGTAAATGGCGAAAAGCTAACCGGAGCAGAAGCACGTGATATCTTGGCTCAAGCCAAAGCCAAAGAAACCATCAGTGTTGAATTGGTTTCGGGAGTACCTACCGACGAGCCTCTTGTAGATATCTCAGAAATTGTTGAGGAAACTCCAAAGCTAAACACCGAGTACTACAATGACCCTGAAGCAGCCGAAGCTGCTCAAGTTGAAGTTATCACAGGGTTATTCTACACCGTTCAGGTGGGAGTCTACAGCAAGCCTGTAAAGCTAGATCAACTGTTTAACCTTACTGAGCTCAACAGTGAATTGACTGGCTCTGGAGTAATCAGATATACTACAGGAAGGTTTGCTGACCTTAAGGAAGCTACCAGCCGTAAAGAACTTGCTCGAGAAAAAGGAGTTTCTGATGCATTTATTACGGCCTATTACAACGGAAAGCGTATTTCTTTAGCAGAAGCAGAAAGAGCCCTTGCAACAGAAGGAGTGGGTATTCTGGCAGATCAAGCATCTAAGACAGAAGTGGAATCAATAGAACCCAAAAATACTGCTGAAAAAGAAAACGATGAATCCTATGTGGTTATCATGGGCACCTTTGCCAGTGATGTGCCACAAGAATTGGCAGATCTCTTTTTGGAGAATAAGTCTTGGGGCATTCGTAAGATTCAAGGGCCTGGAAATGGCGCCATTTATCTTTCGGAAGATATCGAGACCCTGGAAGACGCTAAGAAACTTCTTGAAGAGTGCAGAAAGCTCAATATTCGTTCTGCCACCATTGGTAAGATGAAAAACGGTCAAATCACTTCTGTACAAATCGATTAAGATTTTTAGAGCATCGGTATTGTATTTATATCTTTGTATGAAATACAAAGATCAATGGTCAATATTGACACCCTGATAGAAGAAGAATTAGATATCCTGACAAAGGAGATCACGGAAGAAACGAAGGAGATTGTTCTTTACGATGATGACTTCAACACCTTCGATTTTGTAATCGAAAGCCTGATAAAAGTATGTCAGCATTCTGCTATTCAAGCAGAACAGTGCACCCACATTGTTCATTACAATGGTAAGTGTGGTGTAAAAAGAGGCAATATGTCCAAACTTAAGCCAATGGTATCGGCTTTACTAGAAAGGGGACTAACTGCTGAAATAATCTAAGATGAAAAGAAAAATCTTCTCCATTCTTGCCGTAGCAATCATTGCACAGGCATGCTCCACTGTACCCGTAACAGGGAGAAAACAACTCAAGCTCTTGCCAAGTTCTGAAATGCAAGCGATGAGTGCAACGGAGTATGATAAATTTTTAGCTCAGAATCCGCCACTCCCTGCCTCTGATCCGGAAGCTCAACGAATTAAGCAGATCGGTGCTGATATTGCTGCTGCTACAGAAAAGTACTTGAATGAAAACGGTCATGAAGGTTTGGTGTCAGATTTTGACTGGACATTTAATCTCGTGGATGATGAAACCCTCAACGCTTGGTGTATGCCCGGTGGGAGAGTCGTGTTTTATGCAGGGATTCTTCCCGTTTGTAAAAATGACAATGGGATAGCAGCCGTTATGGGCCATGAGGTAGCACATGCGGTGGCGCGGCATGGTAATGAAAGAATGAGTCAGCAATTGGCACTCCAAGGTGCCGGCATGAGTCTTAGCGCTGTCTTGCAGGAGCAACCTGCTCTCACACATGATTTGGCACTTCAGGCTTTTGGAATGGGATCTCAGTTTGGAGTATTGGCATACTCCAGACAGCACGAAAGCGAAGCGGATAAAATGGGTTTGATTTTTATGGCTATTGCAGGTTACGACCCGCGCGAAGCCGTAAAAGTTTGGGAGAGAATGGCACAACTCGGTGGCCAGCAACCACCGGAATTCATGAGTACACACCCAAGCCATGAAACACGAATTGACGAGCTCAATGCCTTCATGGATGAGGCGATGAAATACTACAAACCCAGAAATTAACCTTCAGCGAATTAGTAAGATGAAAGATATTCTCCTCGATGAGTACTTCAAATTAGGAGTATCCGTTACCGTAGTTTTGTACGGCTTCGAATCAGGTAAGCTTCAAGTATACATTCAAAAAATCCGTACCAATCCATATGCGAATGCATGGTCATTGCCGGGGAAATTAATCTTACCCGAGGAAAGTTTGGTTGAGGCATCGGAGGGGATTGTAATGGAAGTCATTGGAAACAAGGATATATACCTGGAGCAGTTAAATGCGTTCGGAAAGATATATAGACATCCACTGGGAAGAGTCATTGACGTGGCCTTCTACGGGTTGATTAATATGCCTGAGGATATTAAGGCTCAGAGAACCGATAAGGAGAACATGTGGATTCCAATTAAGGAAGTACCTCAATTGGCTTATGATCACAACGATGTTCTTAAACTCGCTTCTCAAAGGTTAAAACGCCGACTAATTAACAGGCCAATTGGCTTCAAACTGCTTCCGCAAGAGTTTACATTAACGGAATTGCAGCAGCTTTATGAAGAAATTTTAGATCGTCCGCTGGACAAAAGAAACTTCAGAAAAAAATTGACGAAACTCGATATTCTTACGGCCGAAGGTCATGAAGACACTTCTAATCCGGGACGGAAGCCAAGGTTATTTAAGTTCAATCAAGAGAAGTACCACGAGTACATGGAGCATGGGTTTTAGTTCTTCTGTTGATGGAGTGGGAATTAATTCTTTGCCGCTTTTTTCAATGCCTTCGGTAAATTTGATTTGAGTAGGATGAAGAAAGCTACTGAAAACAGAATAATGGTTACCCAGAATCCACCGAAGTAAATGCACAAGGCAACAACACCGGCAGCGGTGAATGCCCCAAATGCCGTTAAAAACCACCCACCGATTACGTTGACCACTCCTGCCACTCGGTAAGGTGCACTACCTTCACCCCAAGCTCGATCTGCAAGTGATGCCCCCATAGCGACCATGAATGAAACATAGGTTGTCGAAAGTGGGAGTTTTAAAGACGAAGCAAAAGCGATAAGAATACTCGCTATCATTAGGTTTACGCTGGCCCTTACCAAATCAAACGCGGGTTGTTCATTGGCACTTTGACGGAGCGAACGAAATCTCCAATTCACTATTGTCGCTGTTTTCCTAGGAACTACACCATTAAAAAAAGCCGCAAAAGAATTAGCTGAATTGACTATCCCTTTGGAAAGAATATTAGGGCGAAAACGTTCGTCTACAGCTCCTTGAGCTCCTAGGTTGACCGAAGTCTCGGTTACTTTTTTGGCTTTAGCCGAAAACCACAAGGTGAGAACCATAATGACGCCTGCTCCATAAAGCATCAAAGGAGGCGCAGAGACTGCCTTTGAAAGAGTTGACATCATGAAATTTTCAGCGGCAACTCCTGAATCAAGCCACATAAAATAGGATTGGTAGCCTGTGATTGGTACACCGATAAAATTGACCAAATCATTTCCTGCAAAGGCCATAGCAAGAGAAAAAGTTCCTAGTAGAACGACCAGTTTTAAGGGGTTTATCTTAAAGGTGCGCTCCAAAATAAATACAAGAATTGTAGAAGTGAGGAAGGTTGATAAAACAATGACTAAACCACTATTGCTGATGGTTTCAGCAAGTTCAGGGGTAACGAATACGGCACCTTTTATCCCTTTAACCAACATGAAGTATACGATGATGGAAATGGCAAAACCTGCGAAAAGTGCTCCATATTTCTTGAGTCTTTTTTCAAATCTGAAGGTAAATAGTAGACGGGTAAAAAACTGAACAATAGCACCAATACTGAAGGCAACGCCGATGCTGAGAAAGATTCCTGCAATAATTTGTGAGGCCTTTTCGTAATTGATAAGCTCCCAAATAGAAGAAGCCACGTCTGGATTTGCAGAGAGGGCCAATAACCCTGTAACTACGGATGCTCCAAGTAGTTCAAATACAATGGAAACCGTTGTACTTGTAGGCATTCCGAGAGTATTGAATAGGTCGAGTAACAAGATGTCGGTGATCATTACAGCCATGAAAATGACCATAACATCGGCGTAGGAGAAGTACTCGGGGTTGAAGATTCCTTTTCTGGCCACTTCCATCATGCCACTGCTGAAAGAAGCCCCTACAAAGACTCCTGCAGCAGCAATTCCTAGAATTACTCGCTTGGAGGCTACTTTGGAGCCAATAGCAGAATTTAAAAAGTTTACGGCATCGTTGCTTACGCCTACCATGAGGTCAGCTACAGCCAAAATTAACAATGCAATTACCAGAATCAGGTAATAATCCATTAGCAGAATCTATTCTAATGCAAGTGCATATACGTAAGCGTTTTATAGCCAAAGTCTTGACTATTTTAATGCTAAACTAGATAGCGGCTACAATTCTAATGAAAATCACAGCGCTACCGCAGTGGCGCAAGGTTAAGTAATTATTAACTCAAAGCTAATTATTCATCAGATGAATTTTTTCACACTCTACCTCAACTAGTTTAGTCTCTGAAAATGTTAATAGGAGGGAGTGGTATTGACTTTGGCTGGAACCTGCTCTACCTTTGAGTATAAAGTATGATGCTATGACCATAAGTGAATTTAACTCTCTTACTTTTGACGGCAAGGCTTCCTTGTTGACTAAGTATGGAAGATACCTCGATGAAAGAAACTCACCCGAAGGGGCGAAAATATTAATTCATGATTTATTCGGTTTCTACGTAGAAGTGAGCTACCGATTTGATCGTAAGGTTCAATATATAAGAGCTGTCAATAATATTTTCGAATCAGAAACCTATTTGGAGAGTATCAACCTACTTCACCTCAATTAAGGTTTGGGTCTTTAACTGTGTCGTTAATCAATATAACGACCCTCTTATCGTATATCCAGTGTTGCAGTGACATCTTAGTCATCGATTGAGCATCGAAAATCTCACCTCTATCATCGATTTCTTTGGGCTCTCCTAATACTCCGCGGAGTTCATCAGCTGACATGCCTTCATAAACGAGAGGTCTTGGCTCTTCTCTTTTTGTACTCGACTCTGCACACGAAATGAATAAGAAAAGGGCCAGCGAGATCTTAATGGTAGATTTAAGCATCCCTTAGAATACTTAGCTGTTCTTTAAGCGCTTCGATTTCTTTTCTGGCTCGTTCTATTTTCTTTTCAACTTCCTCTTTCAATTTATCTGCTCCCTTCGATTTAGCGAAAAATCCCATGTTGTTTTCAAACTGAATAATGTCGCTGTTGAGTTTTGAGATTTTATTGCGCACATGGTCCGATTCGCGTCTAAGCAATACGTCGCTCTTGTCAGACTCTTTGAGGGTTTCAATCTTTTCCTCAAGCCTGATTTTTTTACGCTCGTTGTTGTCAATATCCAGAGCTCCGTATTTTTCATCCATAAGCTCTTTGTACTTGGCGCCAACTTCATCCTTCTTGGCAAACGGCACAAAACCGATGTGTCGCCATTTTTCGCCAAAATCTTTCAGCGCAGCTATATTCTCGTTTCTCTTTCCTTTTTCGGGAGTCCAGGCAGTGATTTCTGCTAATAGAGCCTCTTTCGCCTGAAGGTTTTCCTTTTCTCTATCACCTCTACCAGCTCTGTTTTCATTTCTTCTTTTGAAGAATTCATCACACGACTCTCTGAATTGACGCCATAGTCTGTTTTCATCTCTTTGGTGAGCAGGACCTATTTCTTTCCATTTCTGTTGAATTTGAATCAAAGCGTGTGAAGCTTCTTTCCAATCTTCACTATCCTTCAATTCGTTAGCCTGCTTCAGCAGTGCTTGCTTGTTATCCTTGTTTTCATTCTGGACAGTTCTTAATTCTTCAAAGTGCTTTCTCTTATTCGCAAAAAAGGAGTCGCAGAGGCTCTTAAACTCTTTCCATAGTGCACTTGACTGAGCTTTCGGAACGAACCCAATCATTTTCCAATCTTTTTGAATTTGAATTAATTCATTGGATTTATCTTGCCATTTCTTGGTCGATTTAAGCTCGAGTGACTCGAGGTGTCGCACTTTTTCGAGCAACTGCTTTTTGGCTTCTAAATTTTCCTCTTGTTCTTCTCTTCTGCCGTCATAGAATTCTTGGATCTTACTGTATATGCCCCTTGTAGTCTGCCAAAACTCTCCCTTTATTTTATTCCATTCCTCTTTAAACGTCGGGCCGATTTCGTTCCAACGGTCTTGATTCAGTCTGACCTCTACTTCCAATAAGCGAATGTCATTCTCTTCCAAAAGTTTCTTTTGATCAGCCAATACGGCATTTTTTTCATCGAGATTATGCTTTAAGTCAAGCTCTTTGAGTTCCTTGTAGATGTTGATATTGTAGAAAAATTGCTCAACATATTTATTGTAGTCTGTATTGAGCTCTCTGTAATCATCATTACTGACTTTTGGAAGTGACTTCCAATGCTCCATGATCTCATTGAATCGAGCAAAAGCTTTACCGATATTTTCTTCTTCTGCTACCAGCTCTTTCATCTCTGCCAGTATCTTTCTGGCTTCTTCTACGGTCTCTTTTTCAAGCTTAGCTTTGGATTCTCTGATCTGCTTCAGCTTTTCTTTGAATTTATCCGAAAGCTCTTGCAGCTCTTTTCTTATTTCCGAAAGCCCTTCAGAATCTTCGCTAATGACGGTTTCGGTTGTTTCCACATCGGATGCCTTAGTTACTTCCTCCTTGGGAACTTCAGTGGATTCAATCGTTTCGGTAGTTTGTTCAGGAGCATTCGTATCTTCTTCTACTGTCGCTTCAGCTACATTATCCGCTGGGGATACTGCGTTATTCTCTTCAGCATCAGAACCTTCTTCATGTACGGAAGCTATTCCGTGATCAAGAAGGTTTTGAAGTTGTGATTTAAGTTCGTTAAACTCTTTTTTGTTGGCTAGCACATCATCAGAACTGGCCAATTCTTTCAGACGGGTGAGGATTTCGGATTTCATATTAATTGATCTTTTCTCGATTACCAATTTAGGGAATTAACCAACAGATTCAGGAGTTTTCAACCCAAACCTTGAATGAAATGTGAAAAACAATAGCGATTTAGCAGTACGAATGGCTAAAACTTGATTCCAACTACGGAGACATCGTCAATTTGCTCATGAGCTCCTTTCCAATTTTCGAAAGCCTTTTCATAGATAAATGATTGAGCTTGCATGCTGTACTTGTAGTTGGAACTGATAAGCTCCGATAAGCGTTTTTTCAGAAACTTTTTGTCCTCAGGGCCACCAAACTGGTCTGCAAATCCATCACTGGCCAAGAAAATCGAGTCTCCTTTAGTGATTTTGAATTGCTGATTCTGAAATTTTCTGTCAATAATATGGTGCTTTCCACCAATGGGTTGTCTGTCTCCTTTCACGGTGTTGAGCTTACCATTCATCCAGTAGATGTCTTGGTAAGCTCCTGCAAAAGTGATGGTCAATTCGGGGATATTGATCTTAACAATACTCACATCCATTCCATCACTTGATTCTCCATCCGTTTTTTGACGAAGTGTTTTGATTACCTCCTTGTTCAATTCTTCCAAAATAAGAGCAGGATCTGTAATTTCTTCTCCTTCCACGATTTCATTGAGCAAACTATGGCCGATTATCGACATCATGGCACCGGGAACCCCATGACCTGTGCAATCGGCCAGTGCAAGTAAGTATTCTTCCTGCGGCTTGATTTCGTGCAACCAAACAAAATCTCCGCTGACAATATCCTTGGGTCGATAAATTAGAAAAGAGTCCGTAAAATATTTTCTGATGTGATCCTCACCGGGGATTATGGCATCTTGAATGCGCTTTGCATAATTGATGCTGTCTGTGATGTTTAGATTGTGCTTTTCAATCATTGAAGCGCGATCGCGATAAGCCTTCTCGGCAAGTTTTACTTCCGTAATATCTTCTGCGTATACATTCACATAGTCTTTTCCACAGACGGGGTGGAAGCGAAGGCTATAGATTCTGTGATTCGATTCGAGATTGAGTTTTTGCTCCTGCTCGAGATCCGATGCAAGTCTGATCGTATTGAGAATTGAAGGTTTTTTAAGGAGTCCATCTACTCGTGAGCCCCACTGACTGAGTAGCTCTTTTCCGGGGTCATTTGCAAATAGAACTTCTCCTGTTTTAGAAAAGCGCATCAATGCATTGGTGTTCTCTCTTGCAAAGTTGGCTAGTTTCGAAATTTCTTTTTCAGCTCTCTTAAGTTTCGTGATATCAGCGTCTACAAAAAGAAGATTGTCAACTTCTCCATACTCATTGAGAATGGGGGTAATAGTCGTACTTGCCCAGAAGGCGCGCTTGTTTTCGTCGTAAGATTTCGTTTCGTAAATGTGTTTCTTCTTCGTCCGATTGACTATTTCGATGGCATCCTTGATTTGGGGATAGCGACTCACTTCTGCCAACTCACGACCAATGAAGTCATTTAATTCTTCAACACTATAGTTGTTCGTCTTTTTCGCTTTTTGATTTAGCCATTCGATCTTTCCGTTTTGATCGGTTAGGAGTATCAGTGTTTCACTTTTTCCCATTACGAATGAAAGTCTTTCCAGCTCTTTGTTTCTCTCCTCAGCCAAGGCGGCGTAATCTTTAAGTTTTCTCTTTGCATGGACTTCATGGCGTAGAATTCTATTGAGATACTTGCTTCCAATGATGCCTAAGAAGACAATCATTGCCAAAGCCATCCCTAACCTTTGCATCAGCTTATACCTAGCCGTTGAGAGCTTTGCACTAATATTTTCCTCTACAAAGAGGTAACCCCGATAACCTGTCAATTGCTCAAAAATGATCGGGTAGGCGAAGAGAAGACTTTCTTCAGTGCTCGCCGCGCTAATGTCTTGTTCAAATCGCTCTCGGGTAGTGGATTCGAAAAACGAATGAATTTTCTGATTGGATTTTTCTATTGAAACAATATCTCCTGAAGAGATAATTTCCTTTTGACCATCATGATTTCGAATCAAAACCAGAGATACACCTTGCTCCAGTTCGTTCAGTCTATTCGTGCTGGTCAATAAGTCCTGCAGCTTAGATCGTATAAGTTGTTGATGCTCTTCTGAGGATCCAATGGAACGGCCTATTTCCAAAGCCTCTATGAAATGAGCCTGAGTTTTGATGATGGTCTTTAAACGATTCATCTCCGCTTTCTCAAAGCCGTTAATGGTATCGTAGTAAGAAACGATAGCAAAAAACCCGGTGAGTACAATCATTACGCCCAGAATGAGCATAAAAATTTTGAACGTAATTTTTGAGATCAAGTGAGACATAAAGGGGATGTCAGAACCTGTAGTACGTAAGGTACCCCAAAAGGTTTGCTCTAGCGTATAACTAAAATATGTCGAGTCTTGACCTCCTACCTTTGGCCTGCTTTGAATGCAGAAATAGCATTTCGTGTAAACTCACTTAATACCAACTTACCGCTCATTGCGGCGCGTTCTTCAAGAAGTTCATCCCAATGTTCCGTTCCTGACCAGAAGTTATTCTTTAATGCTTCCATGGCTTCGGGATTGCTTTTGGCTAATTTCTGAGCGAGTCCCTCAACGTGGCCGTCCATTTCCTCGGTAGATTCAAAGACTTGGGCAAACAACCCGTGGCTTTCCGCCCAGTCGGCCGTTCGCCAACTTGATGCGTCAACTGCCAATTGTGACATGACTGAAATGCCTAGCTTTCGCTGGACGGCAGGCCCGACTACGAAAGGCCCGATGCCGATGGCCAATTCACTAAGCTTGACAGAAGCGAATTTGGTTGCAAAACAATAATCTACCGATGAAGCCAGGCCAACCCCTCCGCCTACTGTTTTTCCCTGAACACGCCCGATGACGAATTTGGGAGCTTTACGCATTGCGTTGATTACTCTGGCAAAACCCATAAAAAACTCCTTTCCAACTTCTTCATTATTTATGGACATCAACTCGTCAAAACTAGCCCCTGCGCAGAACGCACGGTCTCCACTCGATTTTATAACGATTACATGAATTTCATTGTCATTTCCTGCTTCCGCAATGGTATCTGCAAGCAATTTGAGTATGACTCCAGGTAGGGAATTGCTGGCAGGATGAAAGAACTCGATGGTTCCAATTCCATCATTTTTTGTGAGAGTAACGTTTCCGTTTGGGAAATCAGTTGAATTCATTTGGGATGTTTTTAATTAGATCAAGTTGATCGCGTAAAATGATGACGGGATTATTCCTGATTCTTCTTCTTGACCATAGTAAGTATCGTCGCAATGGCCACAGTCTCACCTTCATCGTCGTAAACGTCAACCAAAAATTTCACAATTCCTTTTGCGATGTCCTCTTCACTTTTCTTTTCCTGTTCTATTTTTTCTTTAACCGTAAGCTTTACGCCGATTGTCATTCCGGGGTAGACAGGTTTGGTGAATCGACATTCCTCGATTCCGTAGTTCAATAGCACAGGACCCTTTTTGGCTTCAACAAACAATCCGGCAGCTTTACTCAAGACGAAATATCCATGAGCGACTCTCTGCTCGAAGATGGTGCCCTCCAGTGAAGTGGCGTCCACGTGTGCGTAAAAATTGTCGCCGCTAACATTGGCAAAATTCGTGATGTCAGCCTCAGTAACCGTATGCTTCGCGGTAATTACCGTATCGCCAACTACTAAATCCTCAAAGTGCTTTCGGAAGACATGCACTTCCGTTTCGTTTTGTTTACCACCAACCTGGTATTGGTTGGTAATTCTCGTGAGAGTGGTAGGAGAGCCTTGAATAGACGTTCGCTGCATGTAATGGAAAACTCCTCGTTTTCCGCCCATTTCTTCACCACCACCTGCTCTCCCCGGGCCACCGTGAGTGAGCATAGGCATTGGCGAACCGTGCCCAGTGCTTTCTTTGGCACAGTCGCGGTTTAGCACCAATATTCTTCCGTGGTGACTGGCCGCACCCAAAACAAAATTCTTTGCGATATTGTCGTCGTAAGTGGCTAAAGAGCAAACCAAAGAGCCCTTACCCATCTTCGTGATTTCGATGGCCTCGTCGAGTGTTTTGTAGGGGAGGAGCGTACTCACAGGACCAAATGCTTCCACTTCGTGGGTCGCATGATTGTTGAATGGATCATTGTTCAAGAGAACGATTGGAGAAATGAAAGCACCATTGTCGGTTCCATCGCCTTGAGCCTTCACCTTGTCCATGTTTCCATAAACCAATTCTGAGCTTTCGAGAAGCTTCTCTATTTGGTCGCGCACTTCGCGGACTTGCTCTTGTCCCGCAAGGGCGCCCATTCTTACTCCTTCAATCTGAGGGTCGCCAATTGTCGTTTTCGCCAAGCGATTGGCTAAGGCAATCTGTACGTCTTCTATTCTATCTTCGGGAACGATCACCCTCCGTATAGCCGTGCATTTCTGTCCGCACTTCACCGTCATCTCTCGCTGCACTTCTTTGATGAAAAGATCAAATTCTGGGCTTCCCGGCTCCACATCAAGTCCCAGCACGCTCGAATTAAGCGAGTCCGCCTCCATATTAAAAGGTACGGCTTCGTCTACGATGCGCTTGTTTGACTTGAGCATCTTTCCCGTTACGGCAGATCCCGTAAAAGTGACCACATCTTGAGATTCTACGTGGTCTATAATTCCTCTTGCCGATCCGCAGATCAGTTGAAGTGCGCCTTCCGGCAATATTTTCGATGCGATAATTTCGCGAACGACCAATTCCGTAAGGTAGGAGGTAACGGTGGCAGGCTTTACCACAGCAGGCACTCCTGCCAAAAAGTTGACGGCCACTTTTTCGAGCATTCCCCATACCGGGAAATTGAAAGCATTAATATGAACGGCTACTCCTTCTTTGGGCACCATGATGTGATGACCTATGAAAGTCCCGCCTTTTGACATGGGAGCCGCTTCACCGTCCACATAGAACGGTTCATTGGGGAATTGTCTCCTTAGGCTGGCATAGGCGAACAAGTTTCCAATTCCTCCTTCAATATCGATCCAGCTGTCCATCTTCGTCGCTCCGGTGAGGTAAGAAAGTTCGTAGAACTTTTCCTTCATCGAAAAGAGGTGGAGAGCCAATGCTTTGAGCATAAGCCCGCGCTCTTGAAAAGTCATTTTGCGCAAAGCGGGATTTCCAACCTTGCGTCCGTATTGAAGAATATCGCCAAAGTCCAATCCGGAACTATCGGCAACTGCTACTTCAGATCCATTGATGGCGTTGTAGAGCATCTTGCCTTCCCCGTCGCCCGGAGTCCATTTTCCTAAAACGTAATTTTCGAGTCTCATTATAGGTGGTGATTTGAGGCCACGAAAATAGGGATTTTAAAGAGAGTGTTGGCTGAACGAGAGCAAAGACTTCCCAATGTCATTAACAAAAATTGAAGCTTGATAGCGTCATTTCAGTTTGGAAAATGAAAACTCATAATCGGAGGAATGCTATTCTATGAGCTCCGTTTCTACCTTCACATCACTCTCAGTAAGCGTTCTATGCACAGGGCATTTATTGGCGATTTCCAGCAGTCTCCGTCTTTGCTCAGCATCCAAATCTCCTTCAATGGAGATACGTCGTTTGAACACTTCCACCTTGCTCTTTTTCCCTTCAGGGTTTGCGCTGTCCTCCACGTGCATCTTGCTGTTTCTTAGCGATACGGTTACCTTTTCTAAAGGCCATGATTTGCGCTCAGCGTACATTTTAAGTGTCATTGCTGTGCAAGTTCCCAATGAGGCATTGAGCAATTGATAGGGTGTAGGGCCCATGTTGTTTCCACCAACTTCCTCAGGTTCATCTGCCAGGAAAACATGATCTCCCGCAGAGATTTCAGTAGTGAATCCATCAGACCCTAGTTGAACCAGCACATCTTCTGAGGGCTCTTTCTTCTCAATCTCAAGCGGTAAGTAGCGACTCACCCAAGCACCAATCATTTTAGCAGCGTATGAGGCGTCATTCTTGTCGGTGAGTAAGTGATTAGCACCATCTAACGTGATAAAGCTTTTTGGGTGGCGCGCAGACATATAGATTTCTGCGGCGTTGTCAATACTTACAATTTGATCTTGCGGAGAATGCAATATCAACAAGGCCTTTTTGAGTTTTGGAAGTAAGGCGGCCGTTTTTTGACTCTCAACATCTCGAATGAATTGCACACCGATATTAAATGGTCTTCCGCCAATATTGACCTCCGAAATGTTCTTCTGTTCAATCTCTTCTCGGCTTTCTTCAAAATGATGCAGCACATGTTCTGCTTCAGAAGGAGCACCGATTGTGCATACCGCATCGATTGACTCTATTCGTTTTGCGGCATGAAGTACTGCTGTTCCTCCCAGTGAATGGCCAATTAAGAGTTTAGGCGCTTTGTAGTTTTCGGCCAAAAATTCAGCCGCAGATTCAAGATCGGAAATGTTTGACGTGAAATCCGTCTCACCGAATTCACCTTCGCTCATACCCAATCCGGTAAAGTCAAACCGAAGAACCCCAACACCGTATTGAGTGAGCTCACGAGATATGTAGGTGGCCGCTCGAGCATTTTTTCCACAGGTAAAGCAATGGGCAAAGACTGCAAAGTATTGCGGCGGTTTGGTAATTGGAAGTTCAAGTTTGGCGCTTAGGGTCAAACCTTCTTTATTTTTAAATTCGATCTTTTTTGATTTCAAAGCCTTTTCAATTGAGTTGATTCGAAGGTAAAACTTTAAATGCACCGACTTGGTCGGGAGTTATACCTTTGGGGATTATTACTATTTCAAAGAGCGCATGGGTAAATTATTAAAGTACTTCTTGTTAACCGCCTTAGCGGTAATACTAATCTTTTGGGTCTTCATACAGAGCCACCAGCCTGTGCTGAAGGGGAAGCTTGACATCGCCACACTTGAAGCGCCTGTTGAAGTTTACTTCGATGAGTATGGTATTCCCCATATCTATGCTGATAATGCCGAAGATGCTTACCGTGCTTTTGGTTACGTGCACGCTCAAGACAGGCTTCTTCAAATGGATTTGATGAGACGAGCGGGTGGAGGCCGACTCTCAGAAATCATTGGCCCCGATATGAAAGAAGCCGATATGTTCTTCCGAACCTTAGGGACCAATCGACAAGCCGTAAAAGATGCAGCCAAATTTGATGAACTTCCGGAGAAAGTGAGATCCATTACTGTTGCTTACCTCGAAGGGGTAAATTCATTCATACAGACAGGGAAACACCCGCTGGAGTATAAGTTGCTTCGCGTCGAGCCCGATACATTTACGGTTGAAGATGTGTATTGCATTTCGGCTTACATGGCCTACAGCTTTGCGTATGCTTTGAGAACAGACCCTTTGGTACAAGACATTTCTACCAGTCTGGGACCCGATTACTTAAGGTCGTTGGATTTGGCGGTAACGGTTGACCTCTTGCCAGTGGATACTACACGTTCGGATACCTTGGTTACCGACTCAATCACACCAAGGCCGAGTTTGAGTATGACACGACCCCATTTACCCGATATGCTTCCTATCCCGACTTTGCAGGGGAGTAATAGTTGGGCAATAGGTCCGTCGCGCACCCTTTCGGGAAAGGTGATGCTCGCAAATGACACACACATCAAATATTCTGCACCGGCCGTTTGGTATGAAGCCCACATAGAATATCCGGGTTTTGGTTTCTACGGAAATTTTATCGCAGGTGTGCCGATCGCACTAGTCGGTCATAGTCGAAATCACGCTTGGGGCCTCACTATGTTTGAAGACGATGATTCAGATTTCTTCTTCGAGCGATTCTCAGAACCTGATAGCAGCTACACTGATTACCGCGATAGCTTGAATGCGCCCGTTAGGAAATTCAAAGAGACGCTTTCCATCAAAGGAGAACCTGACACGTCATTCACGGTTTACGAAACGGTACACGGTGTACTGGTAAATGATATTCTTCCCATAGAACAGGACCGTCCCGTGTCCATGTATTGGAATTATACCAATATGGATAACCAGCTATTGGAAGCTTTCTACAGATTGAATCGAGCGGACAATATTGCTGAATTCAAGAAAGGGGTAGAGATGATTACAACTGTGGGCTTGAATATTACCTACGGTGATGCATCAGGAAATATAGCACACTGGTCTGCAAGTAAACTCTTGATCAGACCTGATTCGGTAGACGGAAAACACTTTGCCGAAGGCTATTCACCCAATGCCAACTACAAAGGCTTCTACGACTTTGAGGATAATCCACAAGTTGAAGAACCGTTTGTAGGTTTTGTTCATTCGGCTAATCAATTTCATGATTCAACGTCAGGTATTTTATACCCTGGCTATTACGCGCCAAACACGCGAGCCAATCGAATTGAGGAGTTAATGAAACTTCAAACAACGGCGACTGTCGAAAGCATCCAAAACATGACCCTCGACAACGTATCGACCACCGAAGCAGATATCGCTCACGAAATAGCCAGAGTTATTCGTCGATCGAACGAAGTACTCACCGACCTTGAAGAAATGGCGCTCGAGGAAATTGAAGTATGGTTGGGCTCTCATGATTTGGAAGACGTTGAGCCTACCATATACTACAAGACCCTTTACTATGTGTTGAAAAACTCGATGGAAGATGAAATGGGCGATGAGAAATTTCAAAAACTATTTAAGACGCATCTACTCAAGCGCAGCTATCCAGCACTAATGGTAAATGACGAGTCGCCATGGTGGGACGATCTGCAAACAGTTGGTCTTACTGAAACAAGAGAAATAATTTTCATTAAATCTTTCAAGAAGGCGGTGATGGAAATCAACGAAGAGCTGGGAAGCGATATTGCCACTTGGCAATGGCAGAGAGTCCACTTTATTGAGCATCCTCATCCGTTTTCAGATATTTCTGTTCTAAAACAGTTTTTCCATATCGGTCCATTTCCTGCTCCGGGCGGAAATGAGACTATTAATAATGCCTCTTTCATATTTAATGGAAATGGCACTTACACTGCTCATTACGGCCCTGCAATGCGTATCGTCATCGATTTTGCAGATATCGAAAATGCTACTTCGATTTTACCAACGGGTAACAGCGGTAATGTAATGAGTCCGTATTACAGCGACCAGGCAGAGATGTATGTAAGAGGAGAATTCCGAAAAATGAAAATGAATAAGGCTGAAATCAAGAAATCAAATAATCTCTTGATGCTGCTACCTCCTGAAAAAGAGGAGGAATGATGTAACAAAAAGAGACTTTACGGGGTAAAATATGGCTAAAACCAACCCCTTGGCTAGTATAAGAATTCTTCTTGCTTTCTTTCTATTGCCCATTTGCGCTTCAGCACAACTGCAGGTAGATTTAAGCGATAATCCTCAATCAATTGTTCAAAACCAACTTCTTGGTGAAGGAGTTGATCTCATTGATGTTTCCTTCAATGGGCAATCAGGAACCGCTACAAACCCTCAGATAGGAACCTTTTCAAATGGCTGGGAAGCTATTGGTATTTCCGATGGAATCATTATCGCTACAGGTCAAGCTACCATTGCTGAAGGACCCAATGATTTACCGACAGCCTACGAGGCAATAGAGGAGGACGATGAACTTACGGAGGATGTCGACTTGGCTGAATTAATGGGGGCTTCGGCTGAAATAAACGATGCCGCAGTACTCGAATTTGATTTTGTAGCTAGCGGAGATACCTTAAGATTTTCTTACGTTTTTGCCAGCGAGGAGTACAATGAGCACACCTGTTCACCGTATAATGACGCTTTTGGCTTTTTCATTTCCGGACCGGGGATTACCGGTGACGGTACATTTACCAACAACGCCATTAATGTCGCCAAGATTCCCGAAAGAGATGTACCCGTGGCTATCAATACCGTAAATCGAGGGATTCCCGGAACATACGGTAGCATGGCCATTTGCAATGGCGCTGACATCAATTGGCAAGAAAACAGCCAATACTTTGTGGACAATGAGTCAAATACGTCTTTAAATACCACCCAATTTGATGGATTTACAACAGTATTTACAGTAGAAGTTCCAGTTGAATGTGGTGGAACCTACCACATTAAAATGGCTATTGCTGATGCCGTTGATGGTAAAAACGATTCTGCCGTATTTATCAAATCGGGCAGTTTTGCCAGTCAAGCTCCACTCGAAGTTGATTATGAGGTTTTAAATCCTGTAAACAGCCAGGCAATAGAGGGTTGTAGTAGCTATGCGTTCAAGTTGGTTAGAAATGACAGCACGAATACTAAAGTGGTCTACTTAAAAAGCGAGATGGCTTTTGCCAATCCCGAAGTTTTTCCTGATTTCCCGGATAGCCTGGTCTTTTATCCACAACAAGGATACTTGAATTGGGAACTTCCCATCCATCATGATGGTGTTTTTGATGGAGAAAGGATCATAGACATTTCTTTTCTTCAGCCTGAAGTTTGTGGCTTGGACACTGCCGAAACGAGTTTAGCACTTTCATTCACGGACGCACCACCCATTGATATTTCTTATCAGGATTCTTTAATAGTTACTTGTGATGAAGTAGGTTTGGTAGATATTCAAGTCATTGGCGGTATACCGCCATACAGCATTGAATGGGAGGAAAATTATTCAGGTTACCAATTTGAATTAAACGGTCAAGAGCCGCTTACAATCCAAGCGATGATAACCGATCAGTGCGATTTAAATCAGGAGGATGTTTCGATCATTTACGAGCCTATTCAATATGATGCTTTGGAAGTCGTACTTCCCGAAATGATCTCTATCAATTGCTTGGAGCCACTGCTTCTAGAGCCTTGGATTATAGGTGGAAGGGGTGATTATTCCTATCGATGGATATTTGAAGATAATATGATCTCAGAATCTAGTGAGCTGGAAGTTCAATCGCCTGAAGAGGGACAATTATCTCTTATTGTGAATGACGGCTGTGTAGCCGCAGATACTGTTATGACCACGTTGGAGTTACTCCAAAACCCTGTTTCTGCCGAAATCGGTGAAGATTTTCAGGGATTCTGCAATGAGGAAGTCACAATTGTTCCGCAGGTTGAGGGTGGATTTGGAGCGCTGACTTTCAAATGGAAAAGAAATTTCGCACTTCAGAGCAGCGCTCAAAGCTTCACTTTCACACCAATATCCTCCAGTATTGTTAGTCTTCAAGTTATTGACGAATGCGGGCAACAGGCTTTTGACACCTTAAACATATTTGTTGACCATGATCCCATTCAAATAGGAATGCCTTCTGATACAATGATTTGTGAAGGAAGGAGACTGGTATTTACACCTGAGGTTTACGGTGGAGTGGGAGAGTACGATTACTTTTGGATAGAGCGTGAGAGCGATACTCTGCCGCTTAATATCATACCAAGAAGAGATGAGACATACACTTTAAGGGTGACCGATGAATGCCTTAAGACGGCAGAAGAAAGCATGAATGTTTCCCTTGTTGCGGTTGAGGCAGAATTTGAATTTGACTATGATTCTGACTCTCGACCCATAATGAACCTTTCTGCAGATGGCTTGAATTATTTCTGGGTACTCCCGGGCGGTGAAACAAGCACACTTTTTGAGCCAATATTTCAGCCTGACGTCGATCAAGACCAATTGGTCTCACTCGAAGTGACCCATCCGGTGGGCTGTTCAGATTCGAAGATTGATTTCTACGAGCCGCCTCTCAATGTCTTCGTTCCGAGTGCATTCACTCCTGATGGTGATGGTCTCAACGATATTTTCAAGGCAGAAGGCACTTTCATCAATGAATTTGAACTTTGGGTTTTTGACCGATGGGGGAACGTGGTCTTCCACTCGAAAAGCCCTAAAAAGGGTTGGGATGGCTCTGATCCAAAAGCAGACTTTGCAGCACAAAATCTAGTGTACAATTATCGAGTGTTGGCCAAAGGATTCAACTCTCAAATCATTGATAAAAAGGGTAGTGTAACGGTAGTGCGTTGATTAATCGATCAAGTCGACTAAAGATTTACTAACAGAAGAAGCGAGCGCAACACCCATTCCTCCGAATCTAACGGCACAATAGACTCGATCATTGAGCTTTTTGGCAATGTATTTCTTTGAACTCCCCATTCCCATTGTTCCCGACCAACGCATATCAATCTTAAACTCTTGCTCAGGGAGGATGACTTCTCTCAGAATTTTTTCAAGGTGATCCTGAATAATAGCTGTGGTTCCTTCTTGATCAGTTTGCTCGCATTCTTTTGCCAGATGTCTGCCACCGCCTAATAAGACCCTCCCGTCAATGTCTCGGAAATAGTCATATCCGCGATCATGATGGAAACTGCCACTCCACTTTAAGTTTTTTATAGGGCTGGTTATCAAAACTTGAGCTCTACATGGTTCAACTTCAGCTTCGGGAAGGAGTTGTTTCGCAAAACCGTTAGTCGCCACGATGGTTCTTTTACTTAATATCTCGCCGATATTGGTATCCAAAACGCATTTGGATGCGGAAGAGTCCAAAGCTTTTACTTCGATCCCATTAAAAATCTCTACACCTGATTCTCTGGCCAGCGAAACCAGATTCTTCATCATTAACCCTGTATCGACGGTTCCTTCTAGTTCATTGACAATCATATTGTCTACATCCGAAAACCCAAAACTTTCTATTAGATTGGAACTATCTTTAAAAGCTTGCTTGCGAATGCATTGTACTAGTTCGGCATTGATGTAGCTCAGGCTACCCAGACATTCCCTGTAGATTTCTTCATTGCCTTTCCTGAAAACCTCAAAACCTCCGGTTGGCTTATAATCCAGTTGATCGTCACTTAATAATTCTCTCAGCAAATTGAGCCCTTCATATCTTTTTGCTACGAGATCAAACACTTCATTCTCGTGCATGGTAGTCAAATCATCGAGAATCTCCGAGACACTTCCGAAACAGGCAAAGCCCGCATTCCTAGTGCTGGCGCCAGATGGCAGGACACCTCTTTCTAAGATTGCTACCTTCCAATTCGGAAATTTTCTTTTCAAGAATATTCCGGTAGTTAAACCCGTTATACCTGAACCAATAATCAATGTGTCCCAATGATGAATGAAATGCTTGGTTTCCCAGTAACTATAATGCTTCATTTCTCGTTAACACAGTTAAACGTTAAAGGCACTAAAGAACGAAGAAATTCTTCGATATTTGTGCCAAATTGAAGCACCTGCAAGGGCTATTTGTGACAAGTCTTATTCAAACTTTCCGTACTTGCCTGATAGGCATGTTTTTCTTGTTGGTGATGCCTCTCGGTATTTTCGCCCAGGACGACCTGAATATTCACGGGGTAGTCTCTGATGCGATGACATCTTCAAAGCTTGGAGATGTAAAAGTTACAGTAAAGAAAGACGGCAGCGTTCACGACAGTTTTACTACTCGTGCTAATGGTAAATATGAGTTCTATCTGGACTGCGGTGCAGATTATGAGTTCATTTTCAAGAAAGACGGATACGTCGATCGGTCCATCAAGATCAACTCAAAAGGAGTTCCGGAAGAAATCATCGGTGCAGGTATAATCATGCCTACGGACATGAGTATGTATGAGATCACTGAGGCCATGGAGGGTGCCGACTTAAGCGTTTTTGACAAACCCATTGGAAAAGCTTCCTACGATCCGGCGCAGGCCGATCTGATTTGGGATTTTGCCTACACGAATCAAGTAAAAAGCGATATTTTCAAATTTATTCGCGACGTAGAAAAGAAGCAAAAGGAACTTGAAAAGGAAGCCACTGCAGAGGAGAAAGCTGCCATGGAGCTCGAAGAGAAATTCAACGAGTTCGTTAAGAAAGGTGATGATGCCATGGCTGCCGTTGATTATGAAGATGCGGTTCTCAACTATCAAGCTGCACTGGACTTAAAGCCTGGTGATGGCGCTGTTCAAGCCAAATTAGGCGATGCTCAGACGAAGTGGAATGATCAAAAAGCTCAACAGAAACTCGATGCTGATTACTCAGCGGCTTTGGATGCCGGTGATAGCTTCATGAGAACTGAAGAGTACGAAAACGCCGTCGAAAATTACAAAGAAGCTCTTGAACTTCGACCTGAAGAAAGCTATCCCAAAGATCAAATTGCCGAGGCAGAAAGAATTATTGAAGAACTCGCAGCCGCCATGGCCAACCAAGAGCAATTCAATAAGTTGATGGCCGAAGCTGATGGTTTTTCTGATGAAGAGAAGTTTGTTGAAGCGATAGCCAAGTACGAAGAGGCATTGGTCGTTATTCCGGGCAATAGCGAAGCTGAGAGTAAACTTGCGAAGGCGCAGGATGCATTGGCAAATATTGAAGAGAATGCAGCAAAGAAGGCTCAGTATGAAGAGCTAATTGCGTCGGCTGATGCAGCTTTTAAGGCTGACAAATACGAAGAAGCAAAATCCACTTACGAAGAAGCGTCGGATGTTCTTCCCGACGAAGCTTATCCAAAAACTCAGATTGAGGCATGTGATGCTAAATTGAGCGCTTTAGCGGATGCCGCTGAAAAGAAAGAGGCATTTGACGAGCTGGTTGCCGAGGGAGACGAGGCTATGACTGGCACGGACTATGAGAAGGCGGTAGGGAAGTATGAAGAAGCATTGGGGTTGATTCCAGGAGAGGAGTCCGCAGTTTCTAAATTGGCAGAAGCCAAAGGTCTTCTTGGCGAATTGTTGGCTGAGAAGGAAAAGCAAGAAAACTATGATGCAATGATCAAGGAAGCCGACGATGCCTTCTCTGATGAATCATATGATTTAGCGAAAACTAAATACCAAGAAGCCAAGCAGCTTATTCCTGAGCAAACATATCCATTGGATCAGATTGTAAAAATTGATGCAATTCTAGCTGAATTGGCCGGTGAGAAAGCTGCTCAAGAAGCATATGATTCTGCGATGGCAGCGGGAGCCAGCTCAATGGAGTCAGAAGACTATTCATCTGCAGTCGGACATTTTCAAGATGCCTTGGTAGCTATTCCCGATGATAAGGATGCCACCAAAGAATTGGCAAGTGCGAATGAAGCTCTTGCCGAGCAGCAGGCAGGGATGGCTCTAAAAGAACAATACAACACATTGATTTCATCGGCAGATTCAAAATTTGACGCTGCTAACTGGACTGAGGCCATCGCTGATTACGAAGCAGCATTGGCCGTTCTAAAAGATGAACCGTACCCACAAGAAAGGATAGAAGAGGCGAATGCAAATATTGAAAAAGAGAAATCTGAGGCAGAAGCGGCGGAATTGCAAGCGGCTTTTGATGCTTTAGTTGCAGAAGGTGACAATGCCCTTGGAGTGGAAGATTTTGATACGTCAATTCAGAAATACGAAGAGGCTTTGAAACTAATGGAAAGCCCTGAGGTAGAGGCTAAACTTGCCGAGGCAGAAGAAGCCAAAAAGGCATATATGGCTGCTCAAGGATTGCAAGAACAGTATGATGATGCCCTCGCCAAGGCAGATGAGAAATTCCAAGCACAAGATTGGGAAAAGTCGATCGAACTATACGAGGCAGCGAGTGCTTTAAAGCCTGAAGAGGATTATCCCGTTGACCAATTGGCTCTTGCCACAGAAGAAATTAATGCTGCTGAAGCAGCAGCACAGGCCGAGCTTCAAGCTCAGTTTGATGGCTTGGTTGCCGAGGGAGACAAAGCTTTAGAAGATAATTCGTTTGACTCGGCCATTGCGAATTTCCAAGAGGCATTGACTATCTTGGAAAGTGCAGAGGTAGAAAATAAAATAGCGAATGCTGAAAAACTCAGGGAGGAATTTAAAAAGCAACAGAGCATAGGAGAGCAATACGATGAAGCCATTGCAAGTGCCGATGCGCTATTTGCCGAAAAGGCATGGTTGGAAGCTAAATCAAGCTACAAGGCTGCTTTAGAAATAAAACAGGATGAGCAGTACCCAAAAGATCGAATAGCTCTCATAGAAGAAACCATCGTTGCCGAAGAAGCAGCTCGACAAGCCGAGCTTCAAGCTGATTTTGATGCGCTGGTAGCATTGGGTGATAAGCTGTTGGAAGAAAAGTCGTTCGATCCCTCCATTGAAAAGTACGAAGAGGCTTTGGCCATAATGGAAAGTACGGAAGTAGAAGATAAAATAGCTAATGCCCGGAAACTTAAGGATGAATTCAAGGAGCAACAGAGCATAGGCGAACAATATGATGAAGCCATCGCAAGTGCCGATGCTTTATTTGCAGAAAAGGCATGGTTGGAGGCAAAATCAAGCTACGAGGCTGCATCTGAAATTAAGCCTGACGAGCAATATCCGAAAGACCGCATAGCCCTGATCGATGAGTCTATTGCAGCTGAAGAAGCTGAGAGACAAGCAGAGTTTGACGCATTTGTGGCAGCTGGAGATAATTTCGTTGTTAACAAATCTTTTGATGAAGGAATTGCACAATATGAGCTGGCACTAGAAGTAATGGAGAGTGCGGAAGTAGAAGAAAAAATGGCAGCGGCTCAATCTGCGCGAAATCAATTTGAAGACGCTCAGGCCAAACAAAAGCGTTATGAGGAAACCATTGCCGAAGCGGATGTTGATTTTGGTCAAGAGAACTGGGATGCCGCAAGATCTTTGTACGAAACTGCCGGAGAGATTCTACCCGATGAGTCTTATCCGAAAGATCAAATTTCATTGATCGAGCAAAAGATTGCTGAGGCCGATGAGGCTGCTATAGCTGCTTTACAAGCCGAAAGAGAGGCTCGTGTAAATGCGCTGGTGGCGGAGGGAGATGCGAGTTTCGGGCAGAGTGAATTCGCTACTGCGATTGGTAAATTTGAGGAGGCTTTGAAGATTTTACCCGAAAGGGAAGATGTTGGTGAAAAGCTAAGTGAAGCTGAAGCGGCATTGTTGGCTAAACAAGAATCTGAAGCGCTGGAGCAAGCCTATATTGAAGCTATTGATGTAGGGAATAGTTCTTTTGACAAACAACAATGGGAGAGTGCTTTAGCTGGTTATGAAGCGGCTCTAGAGATTAAACCAAATGAAGCATATCCGAAGGAGCGTATTGATGAAATAAATCTGAAGTTGGATGCTGTTGCTGAGGCCGAAAGGTTGGAACGCGAGGCTGAGCTTAAAAAGGACTTTGACAAACTGATTGCGGCAGGGGACAAACAATTCAATAAGACTAAGTTTGAGAATGCGTTGGAAGAGTACCAATTGGCTTTGAACTTGCTTCCTGATAATGAGTTGGCTAGGCAAAAGGTTAAAGCTGCTCAAGAAGCACTGGGAGAGCTTGAGGCAGATAGAGCTGCCATGAATAACTACAATGCTGCCATCGATGAGGCGGATGATCTTTTTAAAGGAGAGAGCTACGAAATGGCTAGACTGAAGTATAGCGATGCATCAGACATTATGCCCAATGAGGAGTATCCGAAAAACAAGATGGTTGAGATTGACTTGATTTTGGAAAAGCAACGCTTAAAGGAGTTAGCTAATGAAAAAGATGCACTGGACCGCGCTTATCAGGCTGCCATCGATAAAGGTGACGGGGCCTTTGCTTCCAATAGTTTTGATGAAGCCAGAGCAGGTTACAATGAGGCTCTGAAGTTAAAACCCGACGAGACATACCCAAAAGGTCAGCTGGAACGAATTGATTTAAAAATTGAAGAGGCGGCAAATGCAGAACGCGAGAGGGAGCGCTTAGCTTCGTTGGAAGAAGAGCGAAGGTTGGCGCGTGAGAAGAGGCGTGAAGAATTGAATCGAGTGAATACCGATTCTGAAGACCAGGCAGAGCAATTTATGCGGGAGGCTAGAGAAGCTGAAGAAAACGAGCGCTACGAGCGAATCAAGAAAATGAAAATTCGGGAGGAGGATAATCTCGTTCAGTATGAAGATCAATCTGCTGAAGTACGAATGGCAAACTACCTGAGCTTTGAGGCTTATCGTAGAAAGTTTGCTGATCAGTATAAAGAACCTATTGAAGTTCAGGAATCCAAAGTCGGTAATTCGGTTAAGTACAAAAATGCACTTTTAGGTGCGGCAAGTCGACCGAGCGAAATGGATAAGGTGAGAAATGACGATCAGTACGCTGAAATCATGTCTCTTGAAGAAGAGATAGCCAGATGGAAGGCAGAAATGAGTGCAGCCGAAGACAAGCTGATACGCCAAGAGTACCAAAAATCGACAGAAGTATTGGCTGATGTTGAGTCAAAATCGTCAATGAGCTACAACGAGAGAGTGACAGCCAATAAGGAGTTTCAAGAGAGAACTGAAGAACGATATAGAGAAAGCGAACAGTTGGCTGAGCAAAGAAGAGAGAAGGCTGCAGAGTTGCGCAAACAAAGTGGTGAATACAATGATTATATCGCAGATTTGAACGAGAAGAGCATTGTGAATGCCAAGCAGAATAAGCAGGAGCTGACAGATCGCTACGCGGGTAGAGGTTCGAGCTCCACCATCTCAAGTGATGTGTACCGTTCTGAATTGGCTGAGAATTATCCGCAAGGAGTGACCGAGGAGAGCTCGACTCTTGGAAATAAAGTCATTATCACTCGGATTGTGGTGAGCGGAAAGAAAGGTGATGAGTACAAAAAAGTAGTAGATAAAGCGGGTGAATACTATTTCAAAAATGGACTCTCCATTTCAGAGAATACATGGAATCGAGAAACTATTGACGCCTTCAATAAAAGCAAAGATTAAATCGGATGGAAAAGAGCGAAGAGCAGGAGGGTACGGTTAAGTTTTACATCGATGAGAAGCTTTTTGGCTTCCTTACTGATGACAACACAGGAGAGGAGATTTACATTCCTGTATCAGGTCTGATCGATGAAATTAAAAAGGGTTCCAAAGTCTATTACACTCCATCAGAAGGAAAAAAAGGAGTAGAGGCAATAGATGTAAAGATCAGAAAGGGTAAACGCTAATTTTACTCTGCGTCTTTATCTTCCTTGGTAGCTTCTTTAAATCTTTGCAAGAAATCTCCTATCTGTTCTACACCGATATCCTTTGCTCGTATAATTCTTTCCTCATCCAAAACGAATATTTTAGGGGTAGAGAAGATGTCAAAAGTCTCTTGAAACTTCAAGCTCTCGTAGTTGGTTTTCCCGGTAGTGATTAAGCGAGTAGCAAAATCGGCACTTTCAAAGGCCAGTTGTGGTATGGCCACATTGTAAAAACTCATCTCATTTTTTTTTATGAATTTATTCCACTTGTTGCTGTTGTCAGAACTTACGGCGAAAACGGCTAAATCATCCCCTTCATATGTATTGAAAAACTCAACGAGTTTTGGAGTTTCCTTCTTACAATGACCACAGTCGGGATCGTAGAAAAACAGAACAACGTATTTCGTTTTTATGTCTCTGTAAATGCTGATCCAATTCTCTCCTGTCGTATCGGCTAATGTCAGGTTGGGCGATTTCTGCCCGATAAGCGTCTTTCTTTTGGAATCGGCCTTTTCGATAATGGTTTTTAGTTTTTCCTCATCCATCCAGTGAGCCATTCCCGTCTTGTAGTATTTGTCAACCATGTGAACAAATACCTCATCCAGCCCCATAATCTTTGACGTTTCAAAGTTATAGGTGGTGTAATGAACCGTGTATTTGAAAACTTCCGAATTGGGGTCTAATTTCTCAATTAAATCATCTATTGCGGGCATTAGCGTATCCGGTGTTTGAATGACCGTTTTATTCAAGAATGTTACCAGCTTGGTATGGTAAATAGGAGTTCTGACGATTCGATCGTCGGTCAAGTCAATATTATCGAAGTAGTGATTCTTAAACCAATAATAGCCCGCTTCTCGGTCTTCTCTCAATTCTTCAGGCACTTCAGGATCAATGGACATATAAATCTCATCTGCTGCAAATTTATTGGGGTACTTCTCCTTTATGGATTTTTGATAATCCATCACTTCAGTATTCAGCTCGCTATATTTTTCTTTTACTTTCTCGGCAACTTTCGGATTGTCTTTGTTTTCCTCCATCTCGGCTATCAATTTCTCACGCTGTTCTTTTTTTGCAGTTAAATAGTTGAGATACCCGTACATGATTTTATTGTTCTCAGATTCCAGAACTTCCATGTTTCCCGTCAGATCAGAGGTATCTGATTTCATGTGTATGTTTTCTCCGTCTGCTATTACTAGTTCGAAAAATTTTGGTCCGGGAGCTACAACGGCGTACTTTCCTTGTGCTTCATCTGCAACAGCTCTAAAAGAACACTTGCCTTGAATATCAGTATATGCTGTGTCAGCATAATAGAGCTTTTCACCGTAGTAGTTTGCCAAGTAAATAACCGTATCCTCAGCTCCAACTATTTGGAATTTATAGGCATCATCTTGAGCCAGGGCTACATTTCCGATGAGTAATAGAAAGAACAGTAAATGCTTCATGTTTAATTTCAATTTTTCAGGATTAACCAATAACCATGCTAAATCAAGAAGCCATTGCTTCTTTTTTGAATTCACTCGTATAATGAAAATTAATTTCAGGATAGTTTTGTTGTTCAAGTTTCAGAATCCACGCGCTTGGCGCCAAGAACACGTCATTTCCGTCTTTATCCTTTACAATGTCGCTAGCCTTTATTCGAATGAATTCATTTAGTTTTTCTTCGTTATCAGAAGTCAACCAGCAAGCCTTGTAATAGTTCATTCCACGAAATTCGCACTTCGCTCCGTATTCGTGTTCCAATCTGTATTTGATTACGTCAAACTGAAGTTCGCCAACGGTTCCGATGATTTTCTTGCTCCCCATCTCTCTAACAAAAAGCTGGGCAACACCTTCATCAGTAAGCTGTCTTACACCTTTTTCGAGTTGCTTGGTCTTCATGGGATCTTTGTTTTCCAACTCCTTAAATATTTCAGGAGAAAAACTGGGGATACCTTTGAAGCTCATCACTTCACCTTCAGTTAACGTGTCGCCAATCTTGAAGTTGCCCGTGTCGTAGAGGCCGATTACATCACCGGGGTAGGCTTCCTCAATGGTACTCTTTTCACTGGCCATAAAGCTCGACGGATTCGAGAATTTTATATTCTTGTCCAGCCTTACATGATGAAAGAATGTGTTTCTTTCAAATTTGCCGGAGCAAACCCGCAAGAATGCAATTCTATCTCGGTGCTTAGGGTCGAGGTTTGCGTGAATTTTAAACACAAAACCGCTGAATTTTTCTTCTAATGGTTCTACTTCTCTTTTATCTGTTGAGCGAGCCAAGGGTTGTGGCGCTACATCAATAAATGTCTCCAGAAGTTCTTTCACCCCGAAGTTGTTCAGTGCACTTCCAAAAAAGACGGGTGCTAAATCTCCTTTGAGATAGGTTTCGCGTTCGAAAGGCTCGTAAACCCCGTCAATCATTTCTACTTCTTCTCGCAAAGTATCGGCAGGCTCGGTGCCGATGATATCGTCAAGTTGCTCTGAGTCCAAATCTTTAATTTCGACTGTATCTGAAGCTATCTTGGTTTTATTGACAGAGAATAACTTGAGGTTTTTATTGTACAAGTCGAATACGCCCTGGAACGTGGGGCCTATTCCGATGGGCCAACTCAAAGGGCGTACATTTATGGATAGCTTTGCTTCGAGCTCATCCAAAAGATCAAACGGGTCCTTACCATCGCGGTCCATTTTATTCACAAAAATAATTACAGGTGTATTTCGCATTCGACACACTTCCATGAGTCTTTCTGTTTGCGCCTCAACACCTTTTTGACAGTCGATTACCAAGATTACACTGTCTACAGCCGTCAGTGTTCTGTAAGTATCCTCAGCAAAATCCTTGTGACCGGGAGTGTCAAGAATATTGACCTGCATCCCATTGTAATTGAATCCCATTACGGAGGTAGCAACGGATATTCCTCTTTGACGCTCTATTTCCATAAAATCGGAAGTAGCAGTCTTTTTGATTTTATTGGACTTAACAGCACCTGCAGTCTGAATGGCACCTCCGAAAAGGAGGAATTTCTCAGTCAGGGTTGTTTTGCCCGCATCAGGGTGAGATATGATGGCAAAGGTCTTTCGGGTGGAAAGTGCTTCTTTTAGTTTCATAAGAATCCTATTCGGCCGCAAAATTAATGATTCTAGAGCCATACTTGTTCGTTTATTAGTTTTGTAAAAAAATTCAACCTGTTATGACAAAATTTTCCATCACTGCATTTACTCTAATGTTCTCATTTGCTTGCTTCTCGCAAAGCGGAGAAGTTTCTCAGCTATCTTCAAATGAGCTTAAATACCAATCTGGTGAAGATGATAACACCGAAAATGGAACGGAGGGTTCAGGTAATTTTTCAATCGACGAGGAAACCATCTTAACTGAAATATCCTCTGCTACAACGATTACTCATGCGGGGGATGAGAGAATATTCGCTACAGAACAGTCGGGTCAAATCAGAATTTTTTATCGGGATGGATCCGTTGAAGACGAGCCTTTCATGGATATTGAAGATAGGGTTACTTCCGGCGGTGAAAGAGGCCTTCTAGGTTTGGCATTCGCTCCGGATTTTTGTGAGTCTGGTCGCTTTTACGTGAATTATACTGCTCAGGATGGTGGACTGGTTACGCGCATATCACGTTTTACAATTGATTCAGAAAATCCTGCCTTTGGTGATCCGAATTCTGAAGAAATTCTGATTCAGTTTAATCAAGATTTTAACAATCACAACGGAGGACATATTGAGTTTGGCTCCAATGGGCTACTTTATATAGCAACAGGCGATGGCGGATCGGGTAATGACCCAAACAATAGATCTCAAGATATTACATCTTATTTGGGCAAAATGCTTCGCATCGATGTGAGCCCAGAAACGGGTTATGAGATTCCTTCTGATAATCCATACATATTTGATGACTTCGGCCAAGATGAGATATGGTCTTTTGGTTTAAGAAATCCTTGGAAGTTCGCTTTTGATAGGGAAACAGGCAATATGTACATCGCAGATGTCGGTCAAAACGCATTCGAAGAAGTGAATTTCGAACCCGTTGATGCTGAGGGAGGCATCAATTACGGATGGCGCTGTTATGAAGGTAATGCTGATAATATTTTATCGGGCTGTACAGCTTCAGATTATGTCTTTCCAATATTAGATTATCCTCATACAGGAGGGAATTGTTCTGTAACAGGAGGAAGAATTTATCGTGGCCCTTCGTTTGAATCTTTTGACGGATGGTACTTCTACACAGATTTATGTTCAGGACAATTTTGGGCTGTAGTTCAAAATGGAGAGGTAACTGAAATTCAAGAGTTCGGAACAATAGGACAAAGCTTTGTTTCCACTTTCGGCGAGGATGTCTGGGGAGAAGTATATTTTTCAAATAGCAATGGTATTCACCGCCTTATTGATCCGGAAGATGAGTTGGTAGACCCTATAGTTCAATCAGGCAGTGTGCTTACTTCAACATTGGATGGTGCTTCATATGAGTGGTTTTTAGATGGTGAGCAGGTAGGTAGTGCTGCTCAGCTGGAATTAACCGAAGTTGGAGAATATACATTAGTGATAACCAGTGAAAACGGCTGTCAAGTTGAGTCCACCATTGAGGTTACTTCATTAAGTAACCGTGACTATTCCATTGCAAGAAACCCATTGACTGTTTTCCCGAACCCTGCTAAAGAATCAGTTATGATTGATTTTGAAAGCTACAGTCTGGACGCACATTCATTAGCGATTTACTCCATTGATGGGAGATTGATTCGAGTGGAGCGGGTAAACACAAACCGTTTGGAATTGAATTTGAACAAGTACACAAAAGGTGCATATATTCTAAATTTACTAGATGTTTACGGCAATTCCATCGCTCAATCCAAGCTTATCAAGCAATAGCCATATGAATTGAAATAAAATGGAGTCGTGATTCACGGCATCCATTTTATTTTTTTTTCGTCAGTTGAACGAGAAAGAAGAGAAAGAGTATCTATAAGGAAGTAGATGTGGAAAACTCTTGATTCTTTGGTGCTTGTGCGTCCCCTAAGTTTTCATCTTTGGTCGCGTGAGCTCAACCATTACCAATGATTGACCTGTTAATACTGATGCAATGAGTAGCCGTACAAATGTAAATCCTTATTTTCACGGAATTAATTCAAATATTTGGCGCTTAATTTTCACACAAAGTGAACGTTTTTTCAATTCTATGAGGACTGTTGGGTTTCTTACAATCGCGTTTTTACTGTTATTCACACTTGGTGCTTCAACGTCTGGAAGTGCCCAGATTTATGAAGAAGACTTTGGCGATGATCCATTTGGATGTGGGGGACAAGGTACCTTAGCAAATGGTTTTGATCCGGGCCAAGGTGCTTGGAATGTTACTCAAGTTGGAACAAATGGTCCAATTGCGAATAGATGGTATATTAGTAACTCTGCGGTCGGCAATGGTTTTTTAGGAGGTTGTGTAGATGACTGCTTCTTCGGAGGTCAACGAACACTTCATATTGGTAATGCCAGCGGGAATGTGGATTCAGGTGCCTTCTATGATGAGCCGGGAAATGGATTTCCTTTTTTGACGGCAACTCGAGCTGAATCTCCCGTAATTGATTGTTCAGGTTCATTTACTAATACAGTAACTGTCCGTTTTGCGCACAACTCTTTGAATATCGCCGATTTTGCTCGAATAGAATACTTCGACGGGGTTAATTGGAATACGTTACAAAACTTCACCAATTCAGGCCTGTGCTTCGGTGGTCCCAATCTGATTTGGGATGAAGTTACCATTCCTTTACCCGCCTCTGCTAATAATAACGCAAATGTGCGCATTGGTTTTACTTGGTTCAATGATGATAGTGAAATAGGGGCAGGTCTAAGAGCTTCTGTAGCTGTAGATTTTGTTCGTGTTGATGCAGGTCCACCTCCGAGTGCGCCGGCTCCCGCGTTTTCTGTGTTGGATGGAAATACTGATTTCTGCGAGCTCTCTTGCATCACCTTTATTAGTGAAACTGTTTTTGATCCTTTTTCTACAGGTGCAGGTTCTGCGACCTATGCTTGGGAGTTTGAAGGAGCTGTTCCAGCTACAAGTGCTCTGCAAAATCCATCGAATATATGCTATAACGAGCCCGGAACATACGATGTAACTCTTACAGTCACTGATAATATAGGAACCGGGGGGCCGCTTATTCAAAACGGATATATCACGGTGCAGGATTGTGGTCCGACTATCGTTGTTGAAATTGATAATGCTACGCCATGCTCAGGAGAAGAATGTGTGAATTTAACATCTGATAACTCAATTGGTGATATCAATCCGGCTACTTGGCAATGGATCTTTACCAGTGCAAGTGGTCTGGATATTGTGAGTTCAAACCAAGCCAATCCGACCAATATTTGCCTTAACGAGATTGGTTTTTATGATGTCTCGGTTTCTGTTTCCAATTTTGCGGGTATTCCGGAAGTAGTAGAATTGCCAAACTATATTGAAGTGTTGGATTGTACAGGTCCTGAAATTGCCTTCTCAGTTTCTCAACAAGTGTTCTGCGTAGGAACTTGTGTCCAGTTTACTGATGAATCTACTTCAAGCAGTCCAATAACCGCATGGAACTGGACACTTCCGGGAGGGCAAGCTGTCGGTGAAACAGAGCCGGGTATCTCTACCCAACAAAATCCCGAAGTGTGTTATGATATCCCGGGTTCATATTGGGCAGTATTGTCGGCTACCGATGCTCAAGGGCCAACAGCAAGACCTGATAGCATCCTGATTACCGTTGATCCTTGCACAGGTCCTATTGTGGCAGACTTTGGTGCTTCAGATACATTGATATGCGCAGGGGATTGTGTTGATTTCCAAAATCAATCATTAGGGTTTCAAACGGACTACACATGGATTTTTGGTGGTATCAATCAAACATCGACTGAAGCAAATCCTCAGGTGATTTGTTATGAGTCGCCTGGTTCTTATGATGTCACTTTGATTGTAGAGAATGGAATTGACATCCCTGAACAGATTATCAAGACGGACTTCATCGTTGTAGAAAATTGCATCAATCCTCCTGTACCAAGAATTTCGGTGAGTCAAGATACCATCTGTGCGGGAAAATGTGTTGATTTCTTCGACGAAAGTACCGGATTGGGAAGCGAATTCTTCGAGCATGAATGGACTTTTGCTGGTGCAGTGGAAGGGAGTGAAACGTCTACAGATGCGAACCCTTCTCAAATTTGCTACAACAACCCGGGAACATACGATGTAGTGCTAAAAGTGAAAAGACTGAGTGTTCCTGATAGTGCTACTCAAGTCTTTACTGATGTGGTAACCGTTGTCAATACTCCTGAGTGTCGCCCAACTATTATCCCTAACATTCCTGACACTATTTGTGCAGGAGATTGTGCCTTCTTTTCTGCAGACTTTATCGATGCAGATTCTGTGCGATGGACCTTCACGGGAGGTACTCCTGAAACGAGTACAGCTTTCGAACCTGGCCTGGTATGCTTTCCGGAAGTTGGAGACTTCTTGATTGTACTTCAAGCCTACAATGAGTCGGGTGAAGCACCTCCTGTGATTCAAACGATTTTCGCCGGTGAGCGCCCTCCATTGAATGCAGGACCGGATATTACCATCAATTCAGGAGCAGTTGTAGAACTTACAGCTAGCCTTGGAGGTCAAGTGCCGAATGGAACATTCTTATGGCAACCTTTTGATCAAGTAGACAACTTTAGGGCACAAACAGTGCAGATATCACCTGAAGAAACGACAGCATTTATTGTCTATTATGATCAAGATAGCTCTTGTACTGCCATCGATACTGTAAATGTTACGGTGAATTTTGTAGCTGCTATTGGAGTGCCGAATTCATTCTCACCCAATGGTGACGGAAGAAATGATGTACTTCGAGTATTGGGGCAAGGCATAACACGAATGGAATTCAAAATATTCAATCGATACGGTCAACTGGTTTTTGAAACGACAAATCAAAATGAAGGTTGGGACGGATTACACAACGAAAAAGAACTAAACGCAGGCACATTTGTGTACACACTTGAGGTAACCTTCGCAGAGGGTAATCGTGAGGTATATACCGGTGATGTAAATCTTGTTCGATAAATCAGCTTATGAGAAAAACGGCTCTGACACTTGCTTTTTTCACCGCGCTTCTGACTTCGCAGGCTCAGCAGGACTTCCATTATTCACAGTTTTTTGCTTCGCCAATTACTTATAATCCAGCGAATACAGGAGCTTTCGAAGATGATATTCGTGGGACTTTGAACTATCGCAGCCAGTACGGCTCGGTGGCGGAGCCCTACAAAACCTTCGGTTTATCGGTAGATGCTCCGATAAAAATATCCAATGATGCCTACGACCAAAACTTTCTGGGTGTTGGTTTAACTGTGGTTAATGATAATGCAGGAACAATCGATTTCAACCAATTACATATTGCAGGTTCTGCAGCTTACGCGATAGATTTGGGTGGAACCGAGCAAAATCCTCATTACATCTCTTTGGGATTGCAGGTGGCCTTTATTCAGCGATCCATGAATTTTACTAATTCAACATGGGAAACGCAATGGACTGGTACTAATTTCAATCAATCTACATCCAGTGGTGAGGCTTATGTCGGAGACTTGACTGAATCGAATGTTTCGTTAGGTGGTGGAATCTCTTGGTTTAATGCTTTCAGTGACAATGCACGAATACTCGCAGGAGCAGCTGTCCTAAATGCCAATACGCCATCTATGGAATTATTAGGCCAACAAAATGATCTTCTTAGAAAGTACACCGGTCACGTGAGTTTGGCCGTCGCACCTGAAACTCAAAGCGTAATTTATTATCCAAATGTGTTCGTAATGTTTCAAGGTCCAAATCGAATTATCGATGTAGGTTCTGAAATTGAGTTTTCTCTTTGGGAGCGAACTGAGTTTACTGATCATAGAAATAACCTTTCTATGAATTTAGGTGCATATTACCGTGTGCAAGACGCCATTTATTTTATCGGTCGTGTTAATTACTATGACCTCTCTCTGGGTGTTAGCTATGACTTCACCGCCTCTCAATTATCAGAAAATAACAATGGACAAGGAGGAGTAGAGTTGGTGATCGGTTATCGAACCACCTTTAACGGGCCTGGCACCAATCGTCAGAAATTGATCAGAAGCAAAGGACTCTAATATTAGATTCGCTTCATTTGCGATTTGATCATTTTTACCTGATCGTCCAAGAGATTTCTGGTATCAAGCTTTTTAACCTCTGCCAGCAAGTTAATAGCTTCTCTCTTCTTTCTTTTCATTACAGCAATTCCAGCTAAGTTTAGCTTAGCAACAGCTTGATCTGTTTTCATTCTTAAACCAAGCGAAAGTGCTTTACGGAAATATCTTTCAGACTTAGTAGCCCCTCTGGATTGAGCTTCAATCATGCCCATGAGGTAGTAGTAATATGCTTCTTGAGAATTCATCAACTGATCGGGCTGCTTGATCTTAGCCAATGTCTTCTCAGCCTTATCAAATTTCCCTCGTCGAACATGGAGAAACGCTAGTAAGATCAGTTCGTGCCTGAAAAGGAAAAGAACTACCAATCCTGCCAGCAGTATGAAAAGAATTCCATTTCCGATATTGCCAATGGTAAATTGATAGATACTCCAGGCTAAGGCCAAGGCAATTAGAACGTATTTAATTATTTTATTGATCATACTTTCCTTTAATTAGTAAGCTAACAGACTCCGTTTGAGGCCTGCAAAGGTAGTTAGCTTTCATTGATTAACGAGGGAGAGGAATAAAAAAAGGATGTTTGTAACAAAGTCATTGATGAATCGTCTCTGTTTTGAAATCCAAAAACAAACTAACATGAAGAAGCAAATTTATACCCTCATTGGCTTGATTATGATGGCCTTTTCAACATCTGCTCAAACAGATGTAATTTCCTCTTACTTCTCAGAATACGAAGGAAGAGAAGACGTAACTGCGGTGATGCTTTCGGGTAAAGCTTTTGAATTGGTAGGTCAAATCGATGTAGAAGAGGAAGACCTGAAAGAATACAAAGAGATGGCTTCTCAGATCACAGGGCTCAGAGTAATTGTGGACGAAAATGACCCTTCGGCAATGCAAACGGCTAAAGAGGCCTTAAAAAGGCTACCGTCGAATTTTGAAGAATTAATCACGGTTAAGGAAAAAGATACTCGGTTCAAACTACTCATCGACGAAGAAGGAGGAGTAGTAAGAGAGTTAGTCGGTATAGTAGGTAGTGAGAATACTTTTGCCATTATGAGTCTTGTTGGAAATATGAAAATGAGCGATGTAGGGCAGATGACACAGCAACTGGCTAAGGCCAGCTCATCGGCTTTTTCAGGTTTGGAAGGCATGACATCGGATATTAAGGTATTTCCAAACCCGGTGAATAAAAATGGAGAACTGAACGTGAACTTCTCTGAAGATTTGACCTCATCTCAAGTTCGCATATTCAACTCTTCAGGAGTCGAAGTAAAAGCGTTCAAAGCTCAATCAGGCATGAATTCCATCAACGTTTCAGGACTTGAAAAAGGTGTTTATGTGATCAGAGCCGATAAAGGAGATAAAGAAGTTTCAGGAAAGTTCATCATTCAGTAGAACTGACCGAACCAAAGCTTACCGATGCAGAAAGGCGATTTTCAGAAAGATGTATTTGTCCACCGCAATAAAATGTATCGGTTTGCCTTGTCCTACCTTAAGAATGAAGAAGAAGCTAAGGATGTTGTACAAGAGGTTCTAATGAAGTTATGGGAGACTCGATCGGATCTGGAGAATGTAAATAATCTCGAAGCTTGGTGTATGACCCTGACCAGAAATAAATCACTTGATGCGTTAAAGAGGGCAGGAAGGAAACGAAATGAGAAGCTTGAGATTCATCACGAACCTGCACATGCTACCAATCATAGCCCATTGCAGGTGGTCACCGAAAAGGAGTCGATCGAAAATGTAAAGAAGATAACTGATGAACTACCTGAAAAACAAAAAACCGCATTCACATTGCGCGAAATACAAGGGTTTAGTTATTTGGAAATATGCGATATAATGGAAATAAGCATGAGTCAGGTTAAAGTGAGCATTTTTCGCGCACGAAACACCATAAAAGACGAATTAAAAAAACGCTATAGTTATGAGTGATTTTAGGCTAAAACAACTCGAAGAGAAATACTGGAAGGGCGAAACGTCTCTTGAAGAAGAGAGAGAACTGAAGTCGGCTGCTATTGAAGGTTGTGAAGATTTGTCGCCTGAATTCAGTGAGCTTATGGCCGCTATCAGCGATGAAGCCGATAAGTCAGATGTCCAACTTGATGATTCTTTCGAATCAGATTTTTGGGAAGCAGTTGAGGAAAAGAATGATCCGAAAATAGTTAGAGGGAGATTTACTCCTCTTGAATTTGTGCGATACGCAGCAGCCGCAGTCGTTCTTCTCTGCTTTAGTTTTGCCATTTGGTATGCTGTGGGAGATACCGATCAAGCCGCTGTAGTGGCCTCAGTCCAGCAAGAGGAGCAGTTTGAATCTCCTGAGAAAGCTTTCGAGGAGGCCAAGCAAGCCCTATCCTTTGCTTCATCCAAATTAAATAAGGCAAAAAAGCCTGTTCAGAATATTGAAAAGTTTCACCAAGCTACGCTAAGTGTAGCTGGTGTGAGTTACAACAAGACAGTAAAAGATTCAACAAATGAAAGCGATGAATAAAAAGCTAATTCTTTCCGTTGCGACGGTAGCCATGACCTTTTCAGTGATGGCTCAGGATGCTATAGATCGATACTTCTCGAAATACGCCGATGATCCTGAGTTTACATCCATTACGATAAGTAGCAAGATGTTCGGTCTTTTTTCGAATATTGAAACTGACGACCCTGATAATAAAGAGGTTCTTGATGCTATGAAAGATCTCACGGGGATAAGAATTATCTCAAGTGATGATTCTGAATCAAACGTTGATTATCAGGCGGCCATTAAGGTGATCGGTAAGGAATATGAAATGCTGATGAGCGTGGACGATAAGGACGAAAAGGTTCGATTTTTCGTGCGAGAAGAGTCAGGACAAATTGCCGAATTGTTTATGATTGTCGGAGGTAAAGGAAATCTCTTCTTAATGAGCATTTCGGGAATTATCGACTTGGAAAAAATTTCCAAGATTTCTAAGAACATGGATATCGGAGGTATGAACTACCTCGAGAGCTTAGATGAAGATAAGAAGACCAATTAGTATTTCTTTGTTTCTCATCTTGCTCATAGGAGCAAGTTGCACGCAAGTCAATCCTCCCAGCAAAACCCTGGATGAGTACGTAGAACGTCCGGAAGTAGATCAGGAAGTTGTCGGACTCTATTTCTATCCAACGACCGTGCGAATGCTGGATAAGTTCATTAGCAATGGAGAGGGGGGAATGCTGGAAGGAGTAAAGGAGGGAAGACTGTTCTATACAAATTCAGACTCGATCGACATTCTCCGGAGAGATATGAAAGAATTGAGATCGGGTCTTGAATCTGAAGGTTTCGAGCTCTTGGCAGAATTCAGATCCGGTGATACGAAATCCATCGCCTACATCAGAGATTTGTCAATCGATCGTTACGTGGTAATGATAGGAGGTGCTGATGTGACAACAATGCTCGTTGAGTTGAAAGGCGAGATTTCAATAGAAACTATTCAGGGACTTTCAGATTTGAATTCAAATAAAGTAATGTCTCTTTTGAACATCACTGATACTGACAAAGAGGAGATTGTGAATGAGTCAGAAGAGAAGGATGAATCTGATACCTTGAGCACTGAAACAATAAAAGTCGAGAATTGACATCTGTACTTAATATAACAGGCCTTACCAAAAAGTTTGGTCGTCTGACTGCTGTGGACAACTTGGAACTTAATGTTCCAAAAGGTTCTGTCTTCGGTATTCTCGGGCCAAACGGCAGCGGAAAATCAACTACCTTAGGAATGGTTCTAGGAGTTGTTAATCCCACGTCGGGCTCCTACGATTGGTTTGAAGGAGAGCAAGGACATCAGGTTCGTAAGAAAATCGGAGCAATTTTGGAAGCACCGTGCTTTTATCATTATCTCTCAGCTGCTGAAAATCTAAAGGTCGCCGCGGCCATCAAAGAAACATCGGAAAGCCGCATAAACGAAGTTCTCGATAGGGTAGGCCTCCTTTCCAGGAAAGACGATCCCTTCCGATCCTTCTCGCTTGGGATGAAACAGCGTTTGGCCATAGGTTCCGCATTACTTTCTGATCCTGAGGTAATGATTTTGGACGAACCGACGAATGGTTTGGATCCGCAGGGGATTGCTGAAATCCGTAATCTAATAATTGACTTAGCCAATGAAGGGCGAACCATCATTACCGCGAGCCATATGCTTTCTGAAGTACAGCGAATCTGCACCGATTTCGCAGTGCTCAAATCGGGTAAGAAGATATACCAAGGCAAAGTCAACGAACTCGACCAAGAGAAAGCCAGGTACGAAATATGGGCAGAGGATGAACCTGCTTTGACCGCAGCTCTAGTTAGTGGAGAGTTTATTTCGTCACATCGTAAAGAAGGTGATGCATTTGTCGTAATGCTTGATAATACTAAAAATGCGTCTGACCTCAACGCTTACCTCATAGAGAAAGGTGTCGTGCTGAATAGGCTCGTTCCACAAGCAAACTCACTCGAAAAAAGATTTTTGGAAATTCTAAAAGCAGAAGACCATGCTTAGGTTGGTAAGGATTGAATACCTCAAGTTGAAGTCGAACAAGGCTCTCTGGATACTTTTAGGACTCTACTTTGTTGCTATTTCAGCAACTGTAATAGGATTAGGAGCATTCTTGGATTATCTGACAAGAGAAGGATTGGATTTCAGAGGGATTAACCCTTCTCTTTTTCCCATCTATGACTGGGAAGATATTTGGCACAACTTGGCCTATATCGCTTACTATTTTTCGGTATTCCCTGCTTTTCTTTTAATCATCTCGATCTGCAATGAGTTTTCATTCAAAACTCATCGACAGAATATAATTGACGGGCTCTCTAGAACGGAGTTCTTCTTATCAAAGCTCAGTTTTGCCGCTTTTCTGGCCATTGCTTCAGCAATTGCCCTGTTTGTCTTGGGACTAATTTTAGGGGTCGCTCACTCAGAATCGGGTATGGAAGCCTTTGGGAATACCCTGATATTTATTCCAGGGCACGCTTTGGAACTATTCTTTACTTTCTTATTTGCTATGCTTCTTGCACTACTGATACGTCGGTCAGGAATCACAATTGTAGTTTTCCTTATCTATATTTTCATTGAGTGGATTGTCAGCATATACGTAGGTGAAAATCATCCGGCATTCAGGTTTCTCGTTCCTTTGGATACAATGTCCTCAATTGTAAGAGTGCCTTTCTCGAAGTACATTCTAATGGAGACACCTGATTTCATTTCATGGCAAGATGTCCTCAAAGCTAGTGCATGGGGCAGTGTGATTACTTTTTTGATCTTCTTGATTTTGAAGAAAAAAGACTTCTAGAGTTCTTCTCGCGTTACCTCCCAAGTACGATCGGCTAAGAGCCGAACGGAAGCAACGAAGTGCTTGAACGGCGGCTTTTTGCCCCATTCTTCAGGAGAAACCATGGAGAGCACAAATGCATCTTCTTCACGGGCGTACAGGTGATACTCTGAACCTACGATCGGATCAAAATTCATATCCGCCAGGTAAACAGCCTTCGACACCTCCACACGGTTTTTCAATTTCTCCGCTTGTTTCGCAAGAAGTGCAATTTGCTCTTGAATTTGCTGGAGCTGCATATTACTTTGCTCTTCCATGGCTTTCATCGAGCGACTCTTTATCACACCTTTTTCGGTAGGGGTGAAGGCAGGGCTACCTACATGATGCGGATAAGGAATCAATCCGGGATTTTCGGTGATCTTATCAGGGTCAATCGGATTGACGAAGTCTTTTTGGCTATTGTCTTGTGACATCAATTAAATGATAGTTTCTTCAGATGGGCAAAGGTAGTGTCAAATTTTGCAATGATAGGGCCTGTCAATCCGCGACTCTCGAGATATTCGCGATGAACTCTTAAGAGGCGATCATAGTCTTGACGACCAACCAACTTGGCTATGGCCATCGCCCTGAATCGGTGCAAGTAGCTGTGATTGTTCCACTTAGCTGCCTTGGTAGGGTGATCATTGTACAACCTATCAAGGTTAGCCAAGTGCTTGTAATGATTGAGGAAGTCAAATCCCTTGTGATCCATGAAATCAATGGCCATATCGCCTATCGTTGTCATATCATTCAATTCCTTAGACGGAAGAGAAGAGGCTAACCGAGAATCGAGCTGATTCCAATTCAAAAGGAGCGAGTAACTAGAATTTCGAAAATAATCTTCTAAACCGAAGGTATTGGTCAAAGTAAGTTCTATCAAATCATGTCTAAGACCAACGAAGAATTTGACATAAGCCATTTTTTCGTCTCCCGAAATGGTGGCTACAAATACGGAACTGCCAAAACGGGTTTGTCTCTCGTAAACGAGAGGTTGCTTCTCCATGTATTTCTTATGGTGGAAATAGGGGTGGAGATGTTGACTTAAAACTTCTTTTGCTTGCGCTAAATTCATTACCAACCACAACATCCGCTTATGTCAAATGTTCAGCGATACATATGTAACAAGTCTGAGCAGAGATTGATTACATATGTGTACGAAGTTGTTGATTTCATGCCTATTTTTGTGTGAAGTTGTAACAAGTTTTCGAAGGCTTTTGATCGGTTTTATATATTACTGATTACTAGACATTAATGTGCGTTCTATTTAAAATTATATTTAAACAAAATACTGTAATGGTGCCAAGAATGGTAAGGGGTCATTTGCGTTATGGGTAAAAAAAATGATACAGATGTACAAATGAATTTAGCTGATAGAATTAAGACAATAATCACGGTTAACAATTTAACCACTTCGTCATTTGCTGATAAGATTGGTGTCCAGCGGTCGGGCGTTTCTCACATTCTCAATGGTCGTAATCGACCATCGATGGACTTTCTTCTGAAAGTAGTTGAAGCCTTTCCGCGGGTAGATGCCGGCTGGCTGTTGACAGGGAAATCGCCGGAGAAACCCTCAACTCAAATGAGTCAAGCGCCAAAGGAGGGGGGGAAGCCATCAAATCCTGTTTTAGAAGCATTAAATTCCAATTCATCCAAAGAAAGATCCATCGAAAAGATTGTCATATTTTACTCAGACCATACCTTTGAGACTTACAATCCCAGTTCTCAATGAAAAAGGCCATTTTTTTAGACCGCGACGGAGTAATCAACCACGACCCGGGAGATTATACCACCTCAATTACTGAATTCACTATTCTACCAGATGTAATACCTACTCTAGTGAAATGGTCTGACCAAGGCTATGTCATCATTGTGATAACCAATCAAGGCGGAATTGCCAAGGAGCGCTATACCTTAGAGGATTTCTATGAGATAGATGAGTACATGCAAGCGAAATTTTTGGAGGCAGGTGTCGCATACCTGGATACTTATTTCTGCCCTCATCATGATGCTATTAGCCACTGTCTTTGCCGCAAGCCTCACTCGGGAATGATTGAAAAGGCCATTGCGAGATATGGTGTTAACCCTGATCAATCCTTGATGATCGGAGATAAATGGCGTGATCTTGAAGCTGCGGAAGGAGCTGGTGTCAAAGGGATTAAGATAGATGTCAATCAATCATTGCAAACGATAGATTTAACAAAGCTCTCAAACTAGCGTTGTACATTCACAGCAGTGCGATACCTCCTCTATAGCGAATTTCTTTTTCAATCCTCGTCCAAAGCTTTTGAGGCTTTCAAGAATATTGGCCGAGGCTCAGACCTTTTTTCAGCTCCAGGCCTTTTGCAAACAAAAATGATGGGGACGGGTAGTGGCAAAGGATTTAGCATTTGGCCCAATTTTAAGCGGTATGCGATCTTGTCTTTTTTCGAATCAGAGCAAAGCGCAAAGGACTTTTTGATCGAAAATCAGAAATACAATTGGTATTTGTCCAGTGCTGACCAGCACATGCAGGCTCTTTTGATTCCATTCAAGGGACATGGATCTTGGGCGGGGGAAGTGCCCTTCGATTATGACAACAGTGTACTCACTGATTCAGAGCCTCTGGCGGTCATTACAAGAGCTACCATTCGCACAAAGGCCTTGCCCGATTTCTGGAGAAACGTTCCGAAAGTTTCGTCATTCATGCATTCCGCACCTGCACTTCATCAAATTGGAATAGGTGAATACCCCATTTTCATGCAGGCAACGTTTAGCATATGGGAGAACCTGAAGAGCTTGAAAGAAACGGCCTACACAAATACTCCCCACGCAGAAGTAGTAAAGAAAACAAGGGAAAGAAATTGGTATAAGGAGGAGCTATTCGCTGAGTTCGCCATACGACGAATTTCTATGAAGGGAGAAAATTTTGAACAATTGATGAACTTAAATATCAGTCCTTTTTAAAGTCCAGACTTACCGAGTTAATGCAATAACGTAATCCCGTGGGTTTTGGCCCATCTTCGAAGACATGGCCCAAATGTCCTCCACACTGCCCACAAACAACCTCAGTTCGAACCATCCCGTAGCTTCGATCTGCAATCTCAACAACGTTTGTGTCTCCGACAAAGGTGTAAAAGCTTGGCCATCCGGTACCTGATTTAAATTTTGTCTTTGAATCAAAAAGTGGGAATGCACAGGCGGCGCAGATATAAGTTCCTTCTTCTTTGTTGTCCAATAAATCTCCCGTAAACGCTCGTTCTGTTCCTTTTTGACGAAGAACCTCATACTCTTGAGGAGTCAGCAGTTCCTTCCACTCTTCGTCCGTTTTGGATACTTCATAGTGTTCATGCTCAGATTCTGTAGTCTCTGCATTTTGGCTGCAAGCTGTAAGCGCAAAAAGGAGTGAGCTAATGATGATGAAATAGTGTTTCATTTTTTTGCTTTGAATTATTAACGCTTGAGAGGGGGCTTTTGGTTTTGTCATCAAGCATATTTGTTGTCAACCCGACAAGAATGATGATTTCACAATAGTTGGTTTTTCCTTGAATCACAACCGTAATCGCATCCTGAAAAGTGCTTTTCCCGATATCATGTGACAATTATCTTTCTATCATTTTATCTGGAGTTAGATGTCAGTTGAAATTATTGATTTGTAATACCAATGAGTCATCTGTCTTGTAAACACCTGTTAGTAAAGGAGTTTTGGTGATTACTGAATAGTACTGTTGGTATTTTTCTGATAACCCCATCACTAGGGGATTTCATATTACCCAAATTTGCACGAATTTTGTCAAACATTCTCTACTACTTAACGTAAGGTAAAATTCATTAGATCAACTTGTATCATGAAAAAATATTTACTCCTCGCAGTCTTTTTTACTTTTCTATTGAATTCTGGTTTTAGTCAAGATCCTTTGGTTTCCGTAGGGAGCCAGTCTGCAATTGGCAGTACCTTGATTGATAATGCAGTGCATACTGTTATCGACTCTGAAGGAAATCGAATCGTTTATGGGACTTTTAGTGAAGAGATTGACTTCGACCAGGGAGTTACGGAATTCATTGTTGAACCGCTTGGTTCTCCCGATATTTTTCTGGCCTCTTATAGCGCTGACGGAAGCTTAAATTGGGCTTTTAACCTTGGTCGTATAGGATTGAACGATGGTATGACGGCTCATGGGTTGGGAGTAGATTCTGAGAATAATGTGATCATATCAGGTGGTTTTTCGCTTACAGTAGATTTTGACCCTTCTACACTTACTAGCAACTTGACTGCAGTTCAAGGGCAGGATGGATTCGTTGCCAAATATGATCCTATGGCTCAGCTTGTTTGGGTAAAGCAGTTTGGTGGTACAGGTTCTGATTTGATTTCAGCTATGGCAATTGATGATCAGGACAACAAACTGATTGGTGTTCGATTTGGAGGTGAAATTGATCTTGATCCATCCGAAGAAGGTGAAAATTTGGTCACTCCTGTTGGTGGGCTGGACGCTGCAGTAGTAAAGTTGGATGCTGACGGAAATTTTGATTGGTCATACCTGGTTGCTCCGGATGTAAACAATGAAGCGGTATCAGCTTTGGCGGTCAATGCCAATGGCGATGTTGCTATGGGAGCATTGGTAAAAGGAGTCACAACGGGTATCCCTGTGCAAAGCATGCTCGCCGGGGTTCTTAACTCAGACGGGACGGAACAATGGTCTTATGATTTCCAAAATCAGGGTCAAGCAAACGCCATATCCCACATTTCCTTTTCTGAAGATGAAGCAAACATTTACTTGGGAGGTCGTATTCAGGAAGATACGGACTTTGACCCTTCAGTAAATGAAGAAATCATTTCCCCCCTTTTTGCAGACCCATTTATTTCAAAGCACTCTACGGCAGATGGAAGTCTGGCGTGGGCCAAATATGTTGAGTCAAGCTCTACGGCTGATCATTGCGCAGGAGTTCATGAGAACAACGGTGTAGTTTTTCTGGCAGGTTCATTTGATGTATTGGCAACGTTTGTTCCAGGCGATTTTGGTACGCAAATCCCATCGAACGGAGCATCTGACGTTTTTGTATCCGTTTATGAAGCTGAGTCCGGAGATTTTGTTGATGCTGAAACATTTGGTGGTGTTGGAGGAGAGCGAGCAAACGACGCTTTTTTTGCCGGAGCTGAAGGAATGGTAATCGTTGGTCAGTTTAGCTCATCTTTGGGTTTGGTAGAAGGAGAGGTGATAGATGCCGAGGGTTTTGAAGATGCCTTCTTTGCAGAGTTTTCATATGCCTTCGATTTGAGTGCGGGCATTGAATTAAGCGACAAGAACATTAATCTCTATCCCGTTCCTGCTATTGATCAGGTATTTGTTCAGCTAAAAGACATAACTGGTAATTCGGTGGAGATCAAGGTTATCAATATTATCGGCCAAACGATATTTGAAGGGGAATACAATGATCCAACCCAGAAGATCAAACTAGACATCAGTAATCTGAATCAAGGAGTTTACCTGGTTGAGATTAGAGTAAATGGTTCATCTATTACAAAACGCCTGATCAAACAATGACAGAGAGCGAAGCTCGAATGGTCTTGGGTGTGAAGACATCCGCAGATAAAGAAGACATTGTAGAAGCATATGAGGAAGCCGTTTTCGAACAGGCTTCCTTTTTTATGCGTCGGGTTTTCATTCCGAAGCTGGCGAAGGCCCGTATAGCGAGGCTAGAGAAGATTGATCTTGCCTCGAAATCACTTGGCCTAGATGTGAGGGAAAAGGATCATTCCATCCTCATTGACTTTAGCTCAGTCAAAGGTCATCAAGAAGTCTTGGAAGCATACAATCAAAGTGAAACTCAAATTAAGTTGGGTCTGGCAAATACTTCAAGCTCTGCTGAAGCTATAAATCTTTATGAGTCTTGGGTTCATTTGTTTAAAGCCTACACGGAAAGGTTTATTTCTTTTTGCGAGATACCCCAAAAGGATACTCTCGGCGTGAGGCTTACTGAGGCGCCTATTTTCGTGGAGTACAGAAATTCCTCTCAAGAGCAGAAGAAGCAATTGATTAGTATGGAGTGTGCTCGATTAATCAAGCTAAAAAACTAGACTTTCAGCGCTCGATCCATAGCGCGTTTGTCTTGTTTGTCTTTGAGGTCGTGCCGCTTATCGTGCTGTTTTTTACCTCTTGCCAAAGATATCTTCACCTTGGCATATCCCGAACCTGCAATAAAAACTTTCAGCGGTACAATGGTCAACCCTTTGTTTTTCATCGCCTTTTCCAGTTTTTCAATTTCTTTCTTGTTCAGTAAGAGTTTTCTATCGCGAGTAGGGGATATCGGATTGTTGTAGCTCGCCGGTTCGTAAGGAGAAATGTGCATGGACTTGATCCATAGCTCATGCTTCCGCAGAAAACAGTAGGCTTCAGAAATACTGGCTTTACCCGCACGAACGCTTTTTATTTCGGGACCCGTGAGTTGAATTCCTGCATCGTACTTGTCGATAAGCTCGTACTCGTAGCTCGCTTTTTTATTTTTAATGTTTACTTCTTTGGGTGAAGCCATGCTGCAAATTTAAGCCAAATAAAAAAGCCGCCCTCCCAATAGAGAGGACGACTTTTCGTTTGCGGTATTTTATTATCCTTTGAGTGCTTCGTAGTTTTCGGCTACTTGCTTCCAGTTGATTACATTCCAAAAAGCTGAAATATAGTCAGGTCGTCTGTTTTGGTAATTCAGGTAATAGGCGTGCTCCCAAACGTCAAGTCCGAGAATAGGCGTACCCTTCTTGTCCGTTACAGGCATCAAGTTGTTGTCTTGATTTGGAGTGTGCGTCACGTGAAGCTTTCCGTCTTCACCAAAGATTACCCATGCCCAGCCGGAACCAAACTGCGTGGCAGCAGCATTGTTAAAAGACTCTTTAAGTTTATCCATTCCACCGAGGTCAGTGTCTATTGCACTGGCCAATGATCCTGTCGGATTTCCTCCGCCATCAGGGCTCATAACTTTCCAGAAAAGGGAATGGTTATAAAATCCCCCTCCGTTATTTCTGATTCCCGCACCTAGCTTGTCGGCATGGGCCAATAATTCCTCAATGGTTTTGTTTGCGTGTTCAGTACCTTCAATAGCTGCATTCAATTTTGAAGTATATCCGGCATGGTGTTTATCGTGGTGGATTTCCATAGTGCGTGCATCAATGTGCGGTTCGAGTGCATCAAAAGCGTATGGTAAATCAGGTAATTGAAATGACATGTGTTGTATTTTTTTAGGTTTGTAATTGAACAGTCAAAAGTAGAATTAGTTCCTGGAAAGACCTCATTTTTCGGATAGAGTGTGCTTATTGAGCGATAGACTCAATTCCATGGATTGACTATCAAAGCATGAATTGCATTGAATTTTGACTAAGAGTAATTAGAATGAAATCAGATAGCTCTCTGAAGTTGAATATGAGAATTTACAGCGTACTTTTGCCGCGATGTACAAATCTATTCTTCGAAAGACTCTTTTTAAACTGAGTGCCGAGCAGGCGCACAATTTTTCATTCGGATTTCTGAAAGTCATCTTTCAATTGCCGATGGTGAAAAGCCTGTTTTACGGGGCTTTCAATGTCAATCACCCATCGCTGGAGCGCGAAGTGTTCGGAATTAAATTCAAAAACCCTGTGGGGCTGGCAGCTGGTTTCGACAAGAATGCCAAGCTCTTCAATGAGTTTTCTTTCATGGGATTCGGTTTTGTGGAAATCGGTACGGTTACCCCAAAACCTCAGGCAGGAAATCCAAAACCAAGGCTCTTCCGATTGCCGGAAGATCAAGGATTGATCAATCGAATGGGCTTCAACAATGATGGGGTAAAAAAGATTGTCCGTCGACTTAAAACCCGCTACAGCACTGTGATCATTGGCGGTAATATAGGGAAGAACAAAGTCACTCCAAACGAAAATGCTTTAGACGATTACCTGTTCCTCCTCAATGAATTGTATGATGTGGTAGATTACTTTACGGTAAATGTCTCCTCACCAAATACGCCTGGCTTGAGGGAGCTCCAAGAAAAGGAGCCACTCACCAAGCTTTTAAGAGCGCTCAAAGAAGAAGCTGCTGCAAAGCCTGTCAATAAGCCCATCTTGCTCAAGATTGCTCCCGATCTTACCGATTCGCAACTCGACGATATTGTTGAGATTGTATCCGAAACCAAAGTAGATGGAATCATCGCTACCAACACAACTATCGACCGATCTGGATTGAAAACATCCGAAATGGAAGTAGAAGAAATCGGAGCTGGCGGACTGAGCGGTAAACCCTTAACCAATCGTTCTACCGAAGTAATTCGCTACATTCACCAAAAGTCAAATGGTTCCATTCCAATCGTTGGCGTCGGGGGGATTCACACCGCCGAAGACGCGCTTGAGAAGCTTGCAGCCGGAGCTTCATTGGTGCAGCTCTACACTGGCTTTGTTTACGAAGGTCCCGGGCTGGTGAAAAAAATCAACCAAAAAATTATCGAAGATGCTCGAACTCATTGAATGTCCGCGTGATGCGATGCAGGGCATCAAGGAATTTATTCCGACTCATAAGAAGATTGAATACATCAATCTGCTGATTGAGGCGGGTTTTCATACCATCGATTTTGGCTCATTCGTGAGTCCCAAGGCGATACCCCAAATGGCAGATACGGCCGAGGTGCTGAAAGGGCTAAAGCTCAACGATAAAACAAAACTCTTGGCCATCATCGCCAATAAGCGAGGAGCACAGGACGCTTCTCAATTTGACGAGATTACCTATTTAGGTTACCCGTTCTCTGTCTCTGAAGAGTTTCAGAAGAGAAATACTAATGCGACGCTAGAGGAGTCTGTGGCCAGAGTTGGAGAGATCAAGGCCATTGCTGATAGGGCCAATAAAGAAATGGTGGTTTACTTATCCATGGCCTTTGGAAACCCTTATGGTGAAGAGTGGAACCCTGATAATGTGATCAGATGGGCGGAGCGCCTTCACCGCGAATTCGGAATTGAAATTTTAGCCTTGAGCGATACCATCGGGACTTCTAGTCGAGGGAGCATTGATCGCTTGTTTAATGCCTTGATCCCTGAGTTGCCCGACGTTAATTTCGGAGCTCATTTACACACTACTCCTGAAACTTGGCGCGAGAAAGTCGATGCTGCCTATCAGGCAGGTTGCCGTCGATTTGACGGGGCTTTAAAAGGCTACGGCGGATGCCCGATGGCTAAAGATGACTTAACCGGAAATATGCCGATGGAGAAGATGCTGAGTTATTTTGATGAAAGAGAAGTAACAACGGGGGTAAATCAAGCGAAGGTCGATCAGGCTCTTCTCGCGGCAGCTGATGTGTTTCCTCTTTAGATCATTGAGCGGATTTAAAAAGACACTTAGCTTAGCTCAATCAGCGTAATCTCAGGAGGCATTCCCACTCTTCCGGGGAAACCGATGTAACCGAAGCCGCGGTTCACATACAGGTGCTGCTTTCCTTCGGTGTAGAGTCCGCCCCAACGCGGATATCGGTACTTTACAGGACTCCATTTGATCCAGCCTGGGATTTCTACACCAAACTGCATTCCATGAGTATGTCCTGCCAGTGCCAAGTCAATCTTCGTCTTGTTCATCACCTCGGCATCCCAATGAGACGGGTCATGAGACATTAAGATTTGAAAACGATCGGGGTTCGTGCCGTCCATCGCTTTGGAGAGATCGCCGTATTTACTAAAACCACCAAGGCCCCAATTTTCCATCCCGATAATTTCGATAGCTTCTCCTTCAGCAGAACGAAACTCCGTCCATTCATTGGTTAACAGTTTAAACCCCATTTTTCCGTGATAGTCCGCGAGCTTTTCGAGGTTGGCTTTCTTGGCTGCATCGCTTTCCCACTGAACATAGTCACCGTAATCGTGGTTTCCAAAGACGCTAAACTTTCCGTGTTTGGCTTTAAGTCCGCCCAGCACTTCTTCCCAACCCGCTACTTCATCGGCGTAGTTATTCACCATATCACCGGTGAAAAGGATGAGATCGGGCTCCAGAGCGTTTACCATGTCGACTCCGTGCTGCACGGCATCGTAATTATTGAAGAAGCTACCTATGTGGATGTCTGAGATGTGTACAATCTTAAATCCTCGGAACGACTCAGGGAGGTGATCGAAAGAGAGACTTACCTTTTCGGTGCGAAAGCGATAGCGGCCTCGACCGATACCGTAGAGAATGCTGAAAAATGGAATAGCAGCTGCTACCCATCCGATGCGCGTAATAAATTGCCATCTGCTGATTCCTGAAGTGGAGGATATGGCTGTTTCAGTCGGTTCGAAGGTTCGCACGAAATAAGCCGTAATACGTCGGAAAATATGGATAATATCGTCAGTGAGATGGAAAATAGCGGCCACCATCTTAGGGATGAAAATCAACATCAATACGCCAAAACCCATGAAGAACAGGTAGTAGTCCATTTTGGCTTGAGCTTCCCTGTAGGTTAAAATGGCATAGATCAATATGCCATAGGCTGTTACTGAGGAAACCCAATAGGCCATTTGAGCGCTATTTCTCCAGACGGCTTTCGTCCAGCCTGATGAAATTAGCCTTAGCGACTTAAAGGCGTATAGATCAATTACCAATAGAATGGCAATGAAGAAGATCAGAGGTAAGTAGTTTTTCATGGTCTAAGTTCGAGAGTATTAACTCGGATCTTTTCGGATTGTTTCGCAAAGTTAATAGGCCACATAAGCTTTTTTATCAGAGCCACCAATACTTTCTAGTGTAATGCCTTCGAAAGAGGTGTCCTGATCGGTCAAACCATGAGTCATACTGGTTTTTGCCGAGCGAGCAGCTACAACGTTCATATTCGGAGTGGCATAATCTTGGTTCCTAACGATGGAAGAGTCCACTATCTTGGAGTCCTTTGAAATTTCAGGGAGAGGCGGCTCATGGGTTGTTTTCTTTGACGCACCATCTTGAGCTAAGGTCGGCATGGGTTGTTTATCTTCTTCAGGAGCACTATAATTTTCAGCTGATTCATTAGGAAAATCCATCTCGATCTCCTCCTCGGTGTCTTCTAGTTCAATGTCATCAATTTTGACAACTATCATTTCATCAGATACTTCAGATGATTCAGTTGAAGTAATGGTTGGTGCTTCTGGTGTTTCTGTTTGAGGTTCAATTTTCTCTTCTGGTTCTTCATTTTCAATTACAATATCATCTGCCTTTTTGGTTTCATGCTGACTTTCTTTTTTCTGTTCTGTGCTGTCCTTCCTCTCCGCGTTTTCGGCAATGGGCTCTCTCTCCAAATTTCCCGAAGGCCAGAATACAAACGCGCCAACAACCAGAATGGCCACAGCTGCCGCGTACTTCCACCATATTATTCCGCGCTTCTCGTCTTTCTCGTCAAACGCGGCCATCACGGATGCCTTTATCTCTGCAGGAGGAATGAGATCATCCGAAAGTGCTTTTTCTGCGGCCAAATTGGCCTCCCGCATTTTCTCATAAAGTTCTGCTGAACCTAAAGAGCCAAGAACCAATGCCCTCTCTTCTTCAGTGAGTTCCGCGAAGGACTTCGAGCTAATCAGGTCGTATATCTTTTCTTCGTTTTCGTTCATCACTTCGGATTAAATGAAACCAATTGGGTGGAAAGTTTTTTGAGAGTGTAGAACAGCTTCGATTTTACCGTTCCCTCGGCAACCCCTGTAGTTTCCGCGATTTCTTTGATGCTTAGTTGGTGCTTAAACCGCAAAATAAAAATGCTTTTCCGTTCAGCGTCAAACTTTTCCAATTCCTCAGACAATGCGGTTTTGAATGCCTTGCGATCGATGTTTTCCATCTTCTGCGGCTCAGCCATTTCAGACTCTATTTTCAATTCGGTATTTGCCCTTTTTTTCACTTCTTCACTTCGGTAAATGTTCTTGCACATGTTATTGGCAATGCTGAAGACCCATGTTTTAAAAGCTCGTCTTCCATCGTATTGATGGCCTTTTTCTACAAGCTTCATAAAGAGCTCTTGAGTTTGGTCTTTGGCTCGTTCTTCGTCTTGATAGAGCATCTTTAAAAAGTAATTGTACAGCCTGCCGGCGTAGCGATCATAAATCCCTTCGAAGGCACGACGATCTCCTTTCGCCGCACGAATCATTAAATCTTCATCCGTCAGTTCGCCGTTGCTCATAGGCTACATGCCTTCTTTATCGATGTATTTTTTCAGTTGTTCTGCTTCTGTTATTATTCCCGCTTCCGCCAATGCCTTTTGCAAGTAGCCATAGCTGCTAACCAAGCCTTGGTCGGCAGGAGTTTGAGATACTGAGCCTTGTAAAATCCGAATGGCGGTTTGTTTCATCAGATTACTACCGGCAGGGCTCTCGAAAGCAAATCCGATACCGACCACTTTGAGTCTCGCTGAAAAAGGAGAGATTACGTTTTTCTCCAAAGTAGGGGCGAACCACAATCTCCCGAAAGCAGAAGCCTCTTCTGACAATCCGCATTTTTGAACGAATTTGTTTGCCACCATCATATCGGGACTAATGTTCTTGATCTGTTGAGCATAACGTACGGCTAGCAGATCTTGCATTCCGTTGGTCATAATAGATTCAAGCCCATCGGAGCTCTTAACGGCCAATTCTCCCCACGTCTTTAATACATCTGAAAACATTCCTTCTCGGAGCATGGCGTCGATGTACGTTTTTTCCATTTTTGTCTCCTCAAGCGCAAAGGCCGCCATGAACTGATAGGGTAGAAGTACCTTGATTTCAGCGGGGTGAGAAATCAGGTTCTGTAAATTCTCCTTTATACAACCCGATTCGAGAAATTGAACCAAGGCATTGGCTTCATGATCCGGATACTTTGATTCAATCAGGTCTTTGATTTCTTTTTGAAGATCTGATAATTCGGGAAAGTAATGTGAAGGTTTCTTTGCCCTAATCCTCTTGTATTCAGCATGAAAAACAAGGAGCAATTCGCCTGCAGTCATATCTTCCAGATTATCTGAGACTTCTTTGTCAATCATCGGGTACTCCTTAAAGCGCTCCAATTCAAAAGGAATGGCGGCGTTTTGGCCTACAGCCAACGATGAAATAAATAAAAGCGCTAACAATACTGACTTCATGGTTTTTAATTTACTGTACACGCAAAAGTCCAATGCGTTCAAAATGAGTTTTCGAAGTTAAGAAAGTCAGGTATTAGTTTGATTAATGCCGAAATCAGTAAAGAGATAAACAATACTCTGAAATCTCATCGTTACCTTTGCCGTCAATGGACAATTCAAAACTCGTAAAGCTTAAAATTGCACTCGATCAAGTCCACGACTGGCCGAGCATGTATCTTTTTAAATTCATCGTTCCCAGTGACAACCAGAGAGTGGCTCAAGTAGAAGCCCTGTTTAATGCTGAAACGGCCGAGATTAGATTGAGGCAATCCAAAAATGGGAACTACACCAGCGTGACAGCTCGTGAGGTGATGACAAGCGCCGAAGAGGTGATCAATTGCTACAAGAAGGCCTACAATATTGAGGGCTTAATAGCTCTATAGAATTATGGAGACACTTCAACGATTTTTACTCGTATCCGCCATTGTGCTGTTCGTAATCGTTTTCTACAAATGGCTAATGAAGTACCTCAGAAGAAAGGACATCAATGATCCTTTTCCGTATGTATTTCCCCTTGAACACGAAGTTTTATCAGGAGAGGAGTTGCTAAAGTTCGATATGCCCTATGCCTCTCAGGTGAGAGCTGAAGTGTACAGCGAATCTGATGAACGACTTCTCATAGCGTTTGATCAGGAAATTCAGCAAGGCATCCATATCATGGCTTTTGATGTTTCATCGTTACCATCGGGTTCATACGAGCTTAAAGTCACCTTTCCGAATCAAACGGTTCGCAGACCGATTAGAGTCTCTAATGTCAATTAAATCGTGGAGATCTCATAGTTTCTTTCGGCTACCATTCCTTTTGTTAACTTATTCGCCAAAACTGTATTTATGCTCGATTTGATTGGTGTTAAATTCGCCGATTACGCCCTGTTTATCTTTATAGTACTGCTCGTTTCGTTTCTAGTCCACAGGATTTTACGGGCAATATTATCACGTTACTTAAACGAATCGTCGAGGCAAATGAGAAACGACCCAACCCACTACGTTTTTCTGAAAAATGCCTTGCGTTTTCTGATTGTTTTAACGGCTCTCATCGTCATTTTATATACTATTCCTGAGTTGAAAGAGTTGGGCTTGTCGCTCTTTGCAGGAGCTGGAATAGTCGCTGCCATTATCGGTTTTGCTTCGCAAGCCGCTTTTTCAAATATTGTATCAGGTGTCTTCTTGGTGGTGTTCAAACCTTTTCGGGTAGGCGATGTGGTCACGGTAAAAAATGACATGTTGGGCATCGTAGAAGACATTACATTGAGGCACACCATAATTAAAGACTTTGAGAACAAACGATATGTCATTCCAAATTCCATGATCGACTCGGAAGTAATTCACAATTCGGCCATCATGGAAGAGGAAATCGGCAACTTCCTTTACATCCACGCCAATTTTGATGCAGACTTAGATCAGGTAATCCGGTTGATCAGGGAGGAGGCAGAGAAACACCCTGTTCTGACTGATCCAAGAACTGATGAGCAGAAAAAAGCGGGAGAACCAAAAATTGATGTGCGCGTGCTAGGCTGGCGAGATTATTACTTCGAATTAAGGGCACAGGTTTGGAGCAAAGATCACATTAGTGGATTCGAGTTAAAAACTGATCTTTACAAGTCGATATCCGAACGCTTTCGCAGAGAAGGCATTGAAATCCCTGTTCCTGCGCAGAACATCAAGTTGAAAAACAATGGCTAGATTCCTTAAACACGAAGCAAAGAAGATAGGCACAGCGCCCGGTTCTCTGATTTTCGTGGGAAATAAAAGGTCTGATGTAGTATCAATCCATGCTATTCGCTACAATGCGGAGAGTTACGAGTCATTTCCTGATGCAAAGCTCGAGGAAATAGGTGGTATAGTGCAGGAGGGTAGTTTAACTTGGATTGACGTTTTCGGTCTTCACGATCCCGACGTGATTCAAGCCTTTGGAGATAAATTCAACATGCATCCGCTCCTTCAGGAGGATGTGCTCAACACTGAGCAACGCCCCAAATATGAGGAGTATTCGGAGCACAACACCTTCATTTTAAAGATGCTATCGGTTGATCGTGATCACTCGGCAGTGCTCACCGAGCAGGTCTCCATCGTCGCCGGAAAAAATTACCTCCTTTGCTTTCAAGAGGTAAAAGGTGATGTATTCGAAAGCATTCGGCAGAGAATTCTAAATCAAACCACGAAAATCAGGGAGCGAGATAGTGACTACCTCGCTTTTGCCATGCTCGATGCCATTGTGGATAACTACATTGTTAGTATTGAGTACTTTGGTAATGAGATTGAAAACTTAGAGGCCGAAATGCTGGTAAGGATAGAACCTGAAATACTACCGAGGATAAATACATATAAGAGAGAAATCAGCTCCCTTCGTCGAATCGTCAGGCCTGTTTTAGAGATTGTTTTTCAATACGAAAAGAGCGAGTCACCTCATCTCGACTCTAAGACGATTCCTTTTATAAAAGACTTACAAGACCACGTGGTTCAAGCCACTGAAGCCATTGAGATTTATAAGGAATTGCTCAATGACGAACTCTCGTTCTACCATACCTCTATGAGCAATCGATTGAACGATACCATGCGCGTTCTCACCGTTTTCTCGGTTATTTTTATCCCGCTGAGTTTTTTGTCAGGCGTTTATGGCACCAACTTTAAGTACTTTCCCGAGCTGGAATATAAATATTCCTATCCGATTTTTTGGACTTTACTCATTTCAATAGCATGTCTCATGCTTTATTTCTTTTACCGTAAAAAATGGCTTTAACCATGAAAAAGACTTCAATCCTTATTTTCTTCCTTTTGCCCTTCGCAGTGGCGGCCCAAGTCATGACACCCGAAAAACTATGGGAACTCGGAAGGGTAGGTGCCAAAGGCATTACCGAAGACGGGAAGTACCTCGTCTACTCCGTTACCATTCCCGATGTGGCGGGCAATACTTTCAACAAAGAAACCTACGCTGTTGATATCAAAACAGGCGAAATGGCAGACCTTAAAAATCCTGCTTCTCTTCTTGTAGATTCTAAGCTTTCGCCAGATGGCAAATACGTATTGATGGACGAAAGAGTTCAAGTGAGAGATGTGCGGTCTTCCGATATCTATCCTCAGCTAGAGAAGAGTGACGCTATGATTTACGATGATCTCCACATCCGTCATTGGGATGCTTGGGATTATGGAGACTACAACCATGTAATCATCAAAAACGTCGAGACAGGAGACAAAACGGATTTGCTCGAAGGAATGCCTTACCATACACCCACTGTTCCCTTCGGAGGACCGGAAGATTATACGTGGAATGCCGATGGAAGTGCAGTAGTTTATGTCTGCAAGAAATTGTTTGGAACGGAGTACGTAAATAGCACGAACACCGATCTTTATCAATACGATTTGGCTTCAGCCGAAACAACCAATCTCACCGAAAGCAATAAGGGGTACGATACGAGTCCTGTCTTTTCAAGAGACGGTAGACTGGCTTATCTGTCAATGGAGAGAGACGGGTACGAAGCCGATAAGAACGACATAAAAGTGCTTTACGATGGAACACCAATTAATCTTACTGAGTATTGGGATGGGACCGTAAGAGAGTTTGTTTGGAGCGATGATTCCAAAGAGATATACTTCACGGCTGCTACAGGAGGAACAGTTCAGTTGTTTCGCTTAACCGTTCCTGCAAAAGTGGAAGGCAAAACTGCCGTAACTCAGATTACCGAAGGTCAGTTTGACGTGTCGGGTATCGTCGGACAAGTGGGCAAAGAGTTGATTTGTGGACGAAACGACATGAATCACGCCCGTGAGTACTATGCAATTAACCTAAAGAAAGGAACAATGCGCCCCTTGACGAAAGTCAATACAGAAACTTATGCGAGCATGAAACTGCCTAAAGTGGAAAAGCGCATGGTAGCGACCACCGACGGAAAGGAAATGACGACTTGGGTGATTTTTCCACCCGATTTTGATCCCGCAAAAAAATACCCAACACTGCTTTACACGCAAGGCGGGCCGCAATCAGCATTGAGTCAGTTTTACAGCTTCCGCTGGAATTTTCAAATCATGGCGTCGCAGGGCTACATCGTAGTAGCGCCAAACCGTCGCGGAATGCCCGGGCACGGCGTGGAGTGGAACGAAGCCATCTCCAAAGACTGGGGTGGTCAAGTGATGGACGACTACTTATCGGCTATCGATGATGTAGCCAAAGAATCCTATGTAGACAAAGCTCGTTTGGGTTGCGTAGGAGCGAGCTACGGCGGTTATTCGGCATTCTTCCTGGCAGGAATTCACGAGGGCCGATTTAAGTCTTTCATTGCTCATGATGGGGTTTTCAACCTCGAAAGTATGTACGGAACCACCGAAGAACTTTTCTTTGTGAACTGGGATGCAGGCGGCCCATATTGGGAAAAAGAAAATGCAGCTGCACAAAAAACCTACGAGGAATTTAATCCGGTCAATTTTGTCGACAATTGGGATACGCCCATCCTGATTATCCAAGGTGGAAAGGACTATAGAGTACCTATCGGACAAGGCCTTGAGGCCTTTACAGCGGCTCAGCAGCAAGGAATCAAAAGCCGTTTGCTTTACCTTCCGGAAGAAAACCACTGGGTGCTTTCCCCTCAAAACGGAATCGTTTGGCAAAGCGAATTCTTTCGATGGTTAGACGAAACATTGAAGCAATAACTAAAACAAAATATGACTCCGATCTCAGCGGTAATCATAACATTCAACGAGGAAAAGAACATTGGCCGATGCCTTGATAGCTTGGAAGGAGTGGCAGAAGACATTGTCGTAGTCGATAGTTTCTCGACCGATAAAACCGAGGCCATTTGCAGAGAGAAGGGTGTAAGATTCGTTCAGCACCCGTTTGGCGGATATATCGAGCAGAAGAATTATGCTCTGACGAAATCGAAGTATGACCATGTACTTTCTATGGACGCCGATGAGGCTTTGTCACCTGAATTAAGGGAATCAGTTCTGCAGGCGAAAACCAATTTCATAGCAACGGGTTACGAGATGAACCGCCTCACAAACTACTGCGGGAAGTGGATTCGACATACTGGATGGTATCCCGATAAGAAGTTGCGTCTCTTTGATAAACGAAAAGCACGTTGGGCTGGACGTAACCCACATGATCGCTGCGAGTTGGACCAAGGAAGCATGAGAGCGCACTTAAACGGTGACCTTTTGCATTACTCCTTTTATACAATCGATCAGCACTTAGACACCATCAATAAGTTTTCGTCCATAAAGGCGCAAGTCATGTATGAGCGAGGCAAGAAAGCCCATTGGTACAACTTCATTGTAAATCCCGCATTCCGTTTCTTTCGCGATATGGTGATCAAAGGTGGATTTCGCGACGGATTTTACGGATACGTTATCGCGAGAAATTCCGCACACTCAGTCTTTTTGAAATACGCTAAGCTTAAAGACCTCTACCGAACCAAGGGTTGACTTTTGTCAGGTTTTAGTTGAGTCACAATTCCTACATTTAGGTAGTACTAAACCACCTAAAACTAGTATCATGGAAAAAGGATCCACCATAGTCAACCTAAGAGACTTATTTACAGAGCAACTCCGCGATCGATTCGATGCTGCCAAGCAACAAGATCAATTCTTACCGAAGCTGATTAACCGTATCACGGATCATGAACTCAAGAATATCATTTCTACCATTGTGCTCAATAATCGTGAGCACCTCAAAGAGCTCCCTGAGATTTTTGATGCGATAGAACGCAGTGCCGAAGGTGAAACCTGTGAGGGGACTCAGGCACTGATCCATGAAGCCATGGAGGTCATAAGCCGCTCCGTTGACGAAGAAATTATCGACGTGGGAATAGCCGTGGCAGTGCAGCACATCAAGCACCATGACATTTCCGGATACCGTACTTGTCGAACCTATGCTTTGGAGTTGGGTATGCCACATATCGCTGAGACATTGGACCAAATGCACGGTGATGCGCAAGGAAGTGATGAAGCGCTGAACAAGATTCTCATTGAAAGTCTTGGCGAAAAAGCCGTGCATCCGATTACTGAGTATTAATTCTTAAGGTGTTAGCCGTTTTTCATGAGATGAGTTACTCCTGGCGGGGCATTTCTCCTTGGGGAATACGCCTAATTCAAAGGGAGCTATTATGGTGAAAGAGTCTTTTATTGAACTATTATAAATTAAGACTGCTATCAATTGTCTAGAGGATTAACATTAAGTGATTTGTAGAAAAACTACTTTTGCCGCCTGACCCTTACAAGGGTTTCTGCAAACAATTCACTAGGAATTGACTTTTAAGTCATCTCACATTCCGAATTGTAGCTTTTTTAATTCTTTATCAGGTTGGCGCGCAAAGGTTCACAAGCATCATTGGTTTTTATCTTCATTACCATCTTGATTGATGTGATCGGTGTGGGGGTGATCATTCCTGTCTTGCCATCTCTCCTCACAGAGTTGTCAGGTGAGGGACTTAGCGAAGCCTCACGAATAGGAGGGTGGCTGCTCGGCGCTTACGCTTTGATGCAATTCTTTTTCGCACCTGTTTTGGGAGCGTTGAGCGATCGCTACGGCCGTCGCCCCATCATTTTGATTGCGCTGCTCGGGTTGGGAATCGACTATATCTTTCATGCATGGGCACCTACCATCACTTGGTTATTCGTAGGTCGTTTGCTGGCAGGAGTTACAGGGGCTAGTTTTACGGTTGCCACGGCTTACATCGCTGATATCAGCACCCCCGAGAAAAAAGCACAGAACTTTGGTTTGGTTGGGGCGGCATTTGGGTTGGGCTTTATTCTAGGCCCCGTTATAGGTGGAGTTACAGCGGAGTATGGTGTTCGTGTTCCCTTCTTGGTAGCAGCAGGTCTCAGCTTGGTAAATTTCCTCTACGGCTTCTTTGTTTTGCCAGAGTCATTGCCTCCCGAAAAGCGCATCACCGAGATCAATTGGCGCAAAGCCAATCCTTTCTCAACCTTCAAAAACTTCAAAGCATTTCCTGCGCTCATTGGGTTTATGATTCCTTTTTTCCTAATCTATATAGCGGGTCATTCGGTGCAATCGACTTGGACCTTTTACACCATGTACCGATTCGATTGGGACGAAGCTACTGTTGGTTACTCTTTGGCAGTGGTGGGAATAATTGTCGCCATTGTTCAAGGAGGATTGGTAAAACATGTTGTAAGAGCCATAGGAGAAAAGCTTACCGTCATCATCGGTATGTCACTTTGGTCTTTGGGCTTAATTCTCTTTGCTTCCGCCAATCGCGAATGGATGATGTTTGCTTATATCTTGCCGTATTGTTTGGGTGGTGTGGCAGGACCTACTTTGCAGGGAATCATGTCTAATTTGGTGCCTGACACCATGCAAGGCCGCCTCCAAGGAATTCTCACAAGTATCATGAGCTTGACTTCCATTCTCGGTCCGCCATTGATGACCTACACCTTTTACATCTTCACGGGAGAGAATGCGATAGCCGATTTTCCAGGAGCACCATTCGCTGTTGGAGCATTACTGATGATTGCTTCATTGGTTTTGGTTTTCAGACCGCTTAGGAAAGCATTAGTAAAGTAAGTGGAACAGCAGAATACGAAACAAAGCCTCTAATCTTCTCAAAAGTTTTTTTAAAATATGTAGTATTCGATTCTAATTCATCGTAATATTGCAATGAACAAATAAAGATAATATGGGTCTCGCCAAAACAGAGATGTTTTCCGAAGTACAAAATGAGGTTGCCTTATTTGCAAAGGCATTTGGACATCCCGCCAGAGTGGCCATTCTCGAGCACCTTTTTAAAATCAACACTTGTGTTTGTGGCGATTTGGTTAATGAGATAGGGCTCGCACAACCCACCATTTCACAGCACCTCAAGGAACTGAAAAGCCTTGGGTTGATTAAAGGAAATGTTGAAGGCACAAGTGTTTGCTACTGCATCGATAACGAGAAATGGACCGCCATGAAAGGAGTGATGCTTCGGTTTTTGGATCAAGACATAATAAATGAATCTTGCTGCTAAGACGGCTTTAATCGAACTAAAAAAAAGAAAATGAAATTATCACAAGTTAAATCTGCCCTGAATCAATTGGATAAAATCGCATTCCAACTACCCAATGGCGAGTTGGTGCCTTCGCACTTCCACGTAACGGAAGTGGGGAAAATCACCAAGCACTTTATCGACTGTGGTGGAACGGTGAGAAACGAGGAAGTCGTAAACTTCCAGCTTTGGAATGCCAACGACTATGACCACCGTTTGCACCCCGAAAAGTTGCTGAAGATCATCGAACTCTCGCAAGATAAGCTGGCCATAGGCGATCTCGATATCGAGGTAGAATACCAAGCAGAGACCATCGGCAAATTCGGTTTAGATTTTGACGGAACCAACTTTCTACTCACCACCAAGCAGACCGATTGCCTGGCAAAGGACAATTGTGGTATTCCTGAAGAGAAAATGATGGTAACAGAGTCCAATGATTGTGTTCCCGGCGGCGGATGCTGCTAAATCATTTAACCATTATTCCCATTGGTATGGCTTTGTATCCACAAATTGAAGAAACGGTATCGAAGATTGATTTGGCGACAGTACCTCTCGAGCGTAGAAAAATCTTGCAGCCTCTTGTGTATTACATTCGAGAGCAGGTGATCAAAGGCCTATCTGCACGCCTCAACTTCATCTGTACCCATAACTCTCGCAGAAGTCATCTTTCGCAGATTTGGGCGCAAGCCATAGCTTATCGCTGCGGTTTTGGAAATGTGTTTTCTTATTCAGGAGGAACGGAAAGCACGGCGCTTTACCCAATGGTAGCGGAGACATTGCGTAAACAGGGTTTTCAGATAGAAACCATTTCCGAAAGTCAGAATCCCATCTATGCCATGAAGTATTCGAGAAATGAGCCACCTGTTATTGGCTTTTCAAAAAAATGGGATCACGATTTCAATCCGCAATCAGAGTTTGCTGCAATACTCACCTGCTCCCAAGCTGATGAAGCTTGTCCCTTTATTGCAGGTGCCGAGGTGCGCATTCCCGTGACATATGAAGACCCGAAGCGCTATGACGACAAACCGCAGCAAGCAGAAAAGTACGCCGAAAGGAGTCTTCAAATCGCTACTGAGATGAAATACGTGTTTGAAAATGTACGTAAAGAACTTCGTGTTCAGTGAGCTAGAGTTCTTTTGTTTAAGGTCTTTAGACACACCTTTGTCAAATAACAACACCTCTTAGTCTCGCGATTGCTCAAAAAAACATTGACAAATGGAGGGCATTGCGAGTCGGTGATCAACTGAAATCATGTCTTAAATAAGTGCTTGTTGAAAGTCACATCTCAAAATTTCTTACTCTTAGATTAAACTTCTCTGTCTTACTTTTGTCTTATCTCTTTAATCTGCCAAGAAGCGTCATCCGATATGCGTTTAATAAGAGTTCTTCTTCTTTTATCAGCCCTTTTTTCGGGCTTGGGTCTTTATGCCCAGGATCTTACTGTGCAAGGTACGGTAGTAGATGGGGACAACAATGAGCCCATTCCTTTTGCCACTGTGGCATTGCTGCAATCGCCATCCAATGAAATCTTATCCGGAACGACTACCGATGTAGAGGGTAAGTTTGAATTGAAAGCGGCCTCATCCAATGTCAAAATCCAAATCACCTTTATTGGGTATGAGGATAGAATAATTGATGCTCCTGCTGTAGCAGGCGGAAAATTGGACTTCGGAATGATCACCATTGAATCATCGGCCACAGGCCTAGATGAAGTAGAGATTGTAGCCGAAAAGTCCCAGATGGAATTCAAACTTGACAAGCGCGTATTCAACGTGGGCCAAGACATTAGTTCTACAGGGATGGGTGCAATGGAATTGCTTGATAATGTTCCATCAGTGAATGTAGACATTGAAGGGCAGGTGAGCTTAAGGGGGAACTCGGGTGTTCAAATTCTGATAAATGGAAAGCCTTCGGTTCTTGCCGATCCCGAAGGAAATGCACTGGGATCCATCACTGCCGATATGATTGAGCAGGTGGAGGTCATTACCAATCCCGGGGCTAAGTACGAGGCTGAGGGAACAGCGGGTATCATCAACATTATTTTGAAGAAAGACGAGAAGAAAGGGCTAAATGGCTCCATCTCGGCCAATACCGGTATTCCCGATAACCACAGCCTTGGCGGAAGTATGAATCTCAGAACTGAGAATTTCAACTTCTTCACTCAGTTTGGTGCGGGCTATCGTTCATTACCGCGTTTCCGCGAAAGCGAGAACCTTGATCTTACTACAGGAAATCTTCTAAAATCCGATGGAACGGAATACCGCAACGAGGCGTTCTACAATATTACCCTAGGGACCGATTACTATCTGTCTGAGCGCGATGTCATTACCCTTTCGGGAAGTTTTGCCTTTGAGGATGAAGACCAGCCCAGCGAAACGGAATTCTCCTTTTTTGGCGAAAACGGCCTGCTTGAGTCCAAATGGTTGAGGGAAGAAACCACCGAAGCCGACAATCCGAAATACCAATACGATTTCAACTACAAGAGAGAATTTGCCGATTCGGAAGACCATACCCTGCAGTTTAGTTCTTTGGGAAACTTTTTTGGGAAGGAGAGTTTCTCCTCTTTTGAGAATACTTCTCTGCTGGATGCAGAGGTAGAACCGAATCAAAAGACACAGACCGACTTCTTCGAGCGACGGTTTCTTTTCAAGCTTGACTATGCCAAGCCCATCAAAGAACGTTGGAGCTTGGAAGCGGGAACGCTTTATGAAATTAAAAACGTAGGAAACGACTTTGCCGTGTTCAATGAGGTCGATGGCGAGTTTATTCCTGATTCCAGCTTTACCAATAATTTTGAATACAATCAGAAAGTATTGGGAGTCTATGGAACTCTGGGCTACGAAGCCAATGGTTGGGGCGTAAAAGGGGGACTTCGCGTGGAAAATACGGATTTGCAAACATTCCTCACCAATACCGATGAGCGCAATGTGCAAAACTTCACCGATTTATTTCCGTCCTTGCACGCCTCGTATAAGTGGAGCGAAAAGTTCTCGTTGCAAACGGGGTATTCGCGCAGAATCTACCGACCGAGACTTTGGGACTTGAATCCCTTCTTCAATATTCGAAACAACTTCAATATTCGTCAGGGAAATCCTGAGCTCTTGCCGGAGTATTCGGATTCGTATGAAATCACAGGAATTTTGCTTTTGGGTACGGTGTCTTTCAATTCTAGTATTTACTACCTGTACACCACCGAGAAGATCGAACGGGTGACTTTTTCGGAAGACAACCGAAACATCACCAAGCCGCTTAACATTGGCACGCAAGACAAAGTAGGGTTGGAGCTAAACGGAAAGTACAGTGCAGTAGATTGGCTCACTTTGAACTGGGATTTCAACTGGGGATACTTCAATCGAGATGGTGAATTTGAAGGGCAGAGCTTCGACTTTGCCGACGATCAGTGGACAACGGAGGTGACGGCCAAGTTCAAATTCACCAATGATATCGACTTTGAGGTAACGGGAAATTACCAATCAGGATTTGAAACCATCCAGGGATCCCAATCGGGATTTGCTTTTGCCAATATGGGCTTGCGCAAGAAATTCCTCAATGGAAAGATCGTAGCTAATTTTGCGATCCGAGACATTTTTTCCTCACGTATTCGCGAAACTTTTACGCGCCAAGCCGACTTTACCGCATACGACTTTTCGCAGCGCGGCACTTTCTACACCTTGGGCATCAGCTATGGTTTCGGAAAAGGAGAGGCGATGACCTACTCGGGCAGAAGGCGATAATTTTGTGCACCGGGCATTGCGATCTGTAGAAATCATTTTAGCTTAGTCGGCATGGCACGAGTCAATCGGAAAGGAGATAAAATCTCTGACGAGAAAAGGCAAGAATTGATCGATGAGATCGTCTCGTTCTTTACTAACGAGCGTGACGAAAAAATCGGAGTCCTAGCCGCCGAACAAATCCTCAATTTCTTTTTGGACAAGGCAGGAGCTGATATATACAACAAAGGTGTTTATGATGCTAAGGCTGCCATAGAGCGTCAACAAGAAGAATTGTATTATGATCTGGATGATCTGCTGGATTTGAACTGATTAAAGTATTCACAATTCCCCATTGACGAGCAAGTCAAAATTCTTATTTTGTTTTCCTAATCAAACTTCCAATTGGATTGAGTCTTTTCACTACCCGCTAAGGGCCGATCGACAAAACGATTCCTATGAAAAAGGCGATTCTGTTATTGTTATGTTCTCTTGGACTGTCAAGTATTTCGTTTGGCCAAGAAGATCGGGATACCTCGGCGTTTATTCAAGAATTCAAATTTATTCCGCTCCCTGTTTTAGCTGCCAATCCTGCCGTAGGATTTATGTATGGCGTAGCACCTTCGGGTAGCTGGATGATGGGCCCCACAGAAATGACACATCGTTCTTCTTTTGTGGGCTCGGTAGTCTACACGACCATGAATCAGCTGCTCATTACCATGAAATCCAATGTTTTTACCAAAGATGATAAATGGAATCTTTTGGGTGACTGGCGCTATTTCATTACTTCACAACCAACCTTTGGCCTAGGGACGGGGCCTCAGACTTCCAAGCTGGTTTCTCAAGGGATAGAGTACGATGATGGCAATTTTACAAACGGAATTGACGAAGCCCAAATGATGGAGTTCAACTATTTTCGGTTTCATCAGTCGGCGCTGAAGCGAATCGAAGACACACGCTTTTTTGTGGGGGTCGGTTATCATTTGGATATCCACTCCAAGATTGAAGACCCCTTGTTGGATCTGGATTCAGTCCCACCGACCATTACCTCTCACTACGGCCATTCAATAGTTGAAGGATTTAATCCCGAAGAGTACACTGCTTCAGGTGTTTCGATCAATGCGCTCTACGACAGTCGAGACAATGCCATCAATCCATATTCAGGGAGGTATGCCTTCGCAAACTTGCGCATCAATCCTGAGTTTTTAGGGAGCTCCCAATCGTCGTCTATGCTCTGGTTGGAATACCGCGATTATTTTAATCTTGATGAAAACAGACCGCGGCATTTGATTGGTTTCTGGGCTTATGGAAACTTCGTTACCTCAGGTAGTGTTCCTTATCTGGATTTGCCTGCAGTCGGTTGGGATCAATTTGGAAGATCCGGAAGAGCCTATCCACAAGGAAGGTTTAGAGGAGAAGACATCCTCTATTCAGAAGTAGAGTACCGATTCCCTCTGCAAAAAGAAAAAGAGACTTTTGGTGGGGTAGTCTTTGCCAATGGAACCACAGCTTCCAATCGAAATGGGAATATTGACTTGTTCGAGTATGTAGACCCCGGAGTGGGGCTGGGGCTGCGAATCATGTTGGACAAAAACGCACGCACCAATTTAACGCTAGATTATGCCTGGGGCGCCTACGGAGCTCAAGGGTTTTACTTGAACGTAAATGAGACTTTTTAGAATACAAATTTCAGCAGATATGTTACAAAATAGTTCTAGATCCATATTATTTCTGTTTTTGATTCTGGTCGCATGCACCGATCAGAAACCTCAAACTCTGGACAAAAACATCGATGAACCCTCAACCCTTTACCACAATGGAGACATTATCACCATGGTTGGAGATCAGGCGGAATACGTAGAGGCCGTTGTCGAGCAAGAAGGAAACATTGTTTTTGTGGGCACTCTGAGCGAGGCACAAAAGAATTATGGAATAGCTAACAAAGTTGACCTCAATGGTGCCACCATGTTGCCTGCCTTTCTTGATGGACACGGCCATGTCTACTTCACTGGTGTCGTTTCTTTATTTGCCAATTTACTGCCACCTCCCGATGGACCCGGCGCCGACTTCAATAGTATTGTGCAAACAATGACTGAATTTAATAGCAGCGAAGATGGACAATGGGCCTCAGAAAAGTTCAAGTGGATTATCGGCAATGGATACGATGATTCTCAACTTACGGAGAAAGATCACCCTAAGTCAACGGACTTGGATAAGATAAGCACAGAGCTGCCCGTGCTCATCATGCATCAGTCAGGCCATTTGGGTTCGATCAATAGCAAAGGATTGGAATTAATGGGTTGGACAGCTGCTGAAACACCAAATCCTGAAGAAGGGAAACTCCGCAGAAATGCTGATGGTACACCAAACGGAGTGCTCGAAGAAAACGCTTTCTTCACGGTTCTATTTGCGGTATTAAACAAATTGGATCCTGAAGTAGAAGCCAAGGCCATTAAACTCGGCCAAGAGCAATATGCCCAAAACGGCTATTTAACTGCCCAAGAGGGAAGGTCTACTCCCGAGCAGGTAAAGTCTTTGGAGAGAGCTGCTGCCAATGGAGATCTCTATATCGACATTGTATCCTATCCGGATATGAGAATGGAGGGAGCTTACGATCTGCTTTCTAACGGCGGACACGACGATGATCACAGCTATTCAAACAATTTTAGGGTAGGGGGAGTAAAACTCACACTCGATGGTTCTCCTCAAGGAAAAACTGCCTGGCTATCTAAACACTACCACGTGCCTCCCGCAGGCGAAGATCCCGATTACCATGGTTATCCGATTATGAGCGATTCCATGGCAAATCAATATGTGGAAGATGCCTTTAAGAATCAATGGCAAATCCTCTGTCACACGAATGGAGATGCGGCCATACAGCAATACCTGAATGCCATCGAAAAGGCTCAAGCTCAATATGCCTATCCCGATCATAGAACGGTTATCATTCACGGACAAACCATTCGCGAAGATCAAATCGAAAGAGCCGCATCGATGGGCGTGGACGCCTCACTCTTTCCCATGCATACCTTCTACTGGGGCGATTGGCATGTGGAGTCAGTACTCGGTCACCCTCGGGCCGATTATATTTCTCCCTGTCGCGATGCCTTAAACGCGGGCTTAAACATCACTTCTCATCACGATGCTCCCGTTACCTTTCCGAAATCGATGCGGGTTCTGGACGCTACAGTCAATCGCACAACCCGCAGCGGAAAAGTGCTGGGCCCCGATCAAAAACTGACTCCTTACGAGGGTTTGAAGACACTTACCGATTGGGCGGCTTACCAATATTTCGAGGAAGAAACCAAAGGGACTCTTGAGGTTGGGAAATATGCCGATTTTGTGATTCTGGAAAGAAACCCGATAAAAATTGATCCGATAGAAATCAATCAGATCACGGTATTAAAGTCCATACGCAGGGGAGAGGTGGTCTTCGAGAAAGGTAATTGAAAGGACTGATTTTTCTTTAACGCAGAACAGCTTGGTGAGTACGTCTTAAAGTGACTTCAGAAAAAGGATAGTCAATGACCTTTCGGGTAGGAAGAAATAAAAACTGATAGCACTTCATTCGCGCTTGACCATCGCGATCTCAGTTATGTAGGAATTTACGGAAAGCCCCACTAGCTTTAACCAGAATGTTGGCAACTATTTAAAATGAAAAATATAGCGACAATTATACTCTTTGCGTTGGCTTTATCCTCAAATGGACAATCAACTACTAAACTCTCAGGTAGAAATGAACAAATAGATTCATTATACAAAGACGGCTTTAAAGGTTATCAAAGAGACTTTAGGAATCAGATTTATTACCCTTCAGAAATAAAACCAGAAGGAATTGTCGGACGCATTTATATTGAGGCGGTTATTGACACTGTGGGACAAATTTCAGATTTCAAAATAATGCGTGGAATAGATCACCGCCTTGACAGTATAGTTAGTGAGAAATTCAAAAATACTGAAGGAAAGTGGCGAATCCTCGTGAATGGACAAGATGAGAAAACTCCATACATAATTCAGGATTACATTCATTTTGAGCTTAGATAAAAAGAGATAAACATTGGCCAACATTCGGTGAAAGGCATAATTCCCTCTAGTCGCATACCACAACTTAGTAAGCAGCGCTAGTAGCAATTAGACATCAATGGGCTCCGAAACCGCCATAAGCAATATGCAAACCGAAGGCAATTCTAAAAAGACAATGAGGAAACCGGCAATGTTGCTTCTCACGGCATTACTACTAATAAGTTGCACGGAGGTGAACACAACAGACCCGTTGGATTCATACAAGTATTGGGCAGGGGCTAAACCACCCGATGACCTGAAAATAGTGAATGGACAATATTGGCAATCGGCGCATTGGACAAAGGAATACGTCCTCTATCTCAAACTAGAACCGACTGACGAATGGTGGGATGCGTTTCTAAATCAAAACTTAATATCTCCTGACACAGATGAATGGACAAAACCCGGCGACGCTCCAACGTGGTTCAGGCCGTCCGATCACTCTATACGGTATGGCGGTGGTGAGGACTTTGACCAAGGCTCTCGATATTTTCGAGACACCTTGACCGGCGAGTGCTATATATACGAGATACAACTATGACAAAAATTAAGAACTACCCATAATAAACTATTTGATTGCGTGCTACCACATTGTTACAGAGCATGAAAAGGAGACATCTTTACACTTTTGTTGTTGCGCTTATATTGCAGGCTGTTTGCGTTGGGCAGGACACGTTGTTTCTCGATAAAGGTTTTTACGAAGAGTTGTCAATCTCAATCGGATACGACTACAGTTTTGCTGAGCCTAATTCGCGCAACTATCATCTCATTGAGGCGCGAATTCAAAAACAGAGATATGGCGGTCACCATGGGCATTTCGGTAACCTGAGTGCAGGACTCATGGTCGGAATAAACACGGACAAGTTTTTGGTTAGCCCGGTAGTAGGGGGACAGTTCTCTTACGGTCCTTTTTTTACAGGAATTGATATGGCCTATTTCACTGATTTCGAAGAAGGGACATTTAGAATCATTCCGATGATAGGCTTTGGCTCATACAGGTTCCGAATTTCCATAAACCCACATATCCGCATCACAAATAGGGATTATGAGCCGATCGACCGTGGAAACTTAACCTTTTCGATGAGGCTGTTTACAATTAAAAAAGAAAAAGAATAAATGCATAATTCAATCAGGTAAGATGAACAAGGAAAGAACATTGTTAATTCTTTGGATAATTTTTGGGTTTGTGTTTATCCAAGCGGTGGACTCATTGCTGTATCTCGCTATACATCTGGTTTATTTCGCAACCTTATCCATTGGGATGTCATATTCAATTTTGAATTTCCTGTTACCCGCTGTCACTGTATCTTTCTATCTGCTAGCAATTGTATTGCTTCTGAAAAAATTTAAAATAGACTCCTCCGTGAGTGGCATTCTGTTGACTGAATTTCCTAAACGGTTATTCATAACCTTATTGATTGCAGGGGTTGTATTAAATCCAATAACGAATAGATTAAGCGGTCTGTTCGGCGAATTTGGCCCTGTTCGATTAACTGGAAGCGCTTCCGAGCTTTTAGAGTTTTACGGATGGATGCACATGTGGATTGGTGTAGCCAGATGGGGCTCTTTGATAATTCTTGGACTTATCTACTTGAATAAGTATCAATTAAGAGATTAAACCAATCACAACAGTGCATAAGAATACATCGTTTCTTACCTTCTGCTATCACAGCATGGCCTATACGTTGGCCCCTCCTCGAAAAATCCTACATTTAAAGCAATTCAATTTACTAACCATGTTCTCTCGGGACGTGGTTGAGGTAAGACCAGCTAACCCAAGTACCCATGAGAACATCAGTACTCGTACTTCTCCTTATTTGCTTCGGATCGACGCTGGATGCCCAAACCAATCTTGATTCGCTCTACTCTGTTTGGCAGGATAAGAACCAAGCTGAGCCTGATCGGCTCCATGCCTTTCATGAATATATCCGAAACAAATACCTCAACTCAGATCCCGATTCGGCATTTTATTTAGCGGGTCTTCAATATGAGTTTGCCCACAGCGCAGATCTTCAAATGCAAAAAGGTGAGGCATTGCTTCTACAAGCACGTGCGCTCAACCTCAAGGGCGAGTACACCCAAGCTTCTGAATATTTCGATAGAAGCATGGAGCTGTTTACAGAAATCGGAGCAAAAGATCAGTTGGCAAAAAGCTTTATTGATAAGGCAAGTCTCTATATCGACTTAGGGAAGTATGATTCTGCATACGCTTATTTCGATATGTCTATAGCAACGTATCAAGAGCTGAATGATAGTTCGGGCGTGGCAACTGTCTTGCTCCGAAAAGCCTATACCGCTGAAATTTCGGCACGGTATACTGAGGCCATGGAATATGCCTTTGAAGCGTTGAGAATATCAGAAAAGCTCAAAGACTCGGTAGGAATTGCCGATGCTTATGTAAAGCTGTCCGCCATTCTGTACCAACAAAAGAACTATGAAGGCTCCATAGAATATGGGATGAAGGCCTTGGAGTTTTTAAAACAAACCAACGATCGGGAAAGTGTGGCTGATGCTTACCTCGAGATCGGATATAGCTATTTGATACTGGGCGATCTCGACACCGCACTGACGTATATGAATCGCACCCTAGATATCCGAACGGCCATCGGAAGTTCGCCATTAAGCATCGGCAGTGCCATAAATGGCAGAGGCAATGTGTACAAGCACATGGGAGACTACGACAATGCGCTGGCAGATTACATGAGATGTCTGGAGATATCGAAAGCACAGGGCTCCGAACTCGGCATTATGGCACCGACCGCAAACATTGGCCATGTGTATATTTTGATGGAAGAATACGAAAAGTCATTGCCCTATCTATTCACGGCCGTAGAGATGATGGAAGCCTCGGACAACAGGTTGAACATCGTTGAGAACTACATGCACATATCCAAGGCCTACGAGGAATTGGGGCAGTTTGAGAAATCACTGAAGTGGTACCGCAAGTACAATACTACCAAGGATAGCATATTTACGACACAGAAGGATCACACACTCTCAGAACTCAGAACCCAATACGAGACCGAGAAGAAAGAAGAGCAAATCGCCAGCTTGGAGAAAAAGGCTGAACTCGAGATGCAGGCTCATCAGAGAGATCGGCTTATTAAAATTCTCTTGGTTGTGCTGGCGGTGCTGCTGGTAGCCTTTGCTTTTGGACTGTGGAATCGACTGGCGTTCATGCGAAATTCTCGTGGTATCATCCAAAAAGAGCGTGATCGAAGTGAAACCTTGCTTCTCAACATCCTCCCGAAGGAAGTGGCTGAGGAGCTCAAAGAAAAAGGGGAAGCCGAAGCACAGTTGATTGACCACGCGACGGTGCTGTTCAGCGACTTCAAGGGCTTTACGGCCATAAGCGAAAAGCTCAGCCCGAAAGAATTGGTGAGAGATCTTAATGATTGTTTTTCGGCTTTTGATGCGATCATGGACAAGTATGGCATCGAGAAGATTAAAACCATCGGAGACTCATACATGGCTGCGGGAGGCTTGCCATTGCCCGATGCACTCCACGCCGAAAACGTGGTGCGAGCAGCCTTTGAAATGCGCGACTTCATAAGGGCAGGAAAGGCAAAGAAGATCGAAGCCAAACAACCGTACTTTGAAATCAGAATAGGTATTCATACAGGACCTGTGGTAGCTGGGATCGTAGGCGTTAAGAAATTCCAGTACGATATATGGGGAGATACCGTGAATACTGCCAGCCGAATGGAAAGCTCGGGCGAAGTGGGTAAAGTAAACATCAGCCAGTCAACCTATGAAATACTGAAGAATGACTCCCGATTTGAGTTTGAAAGTCGTGGTAAAATTAAGGTGAAAGGAAAGGGAGAAATCGATATGTACTTTGTCTCGAAAGTTTAAGTACTAAAAAATGAGAATAATTAGCTAATCAACTAAACTGACAATTATGAAAACCATGACCTGCAAACAATTAGGGGGAGCATGTAACCAAGAATTCCATGCAGAAACTTTTGACGCCATAGCAGAACAGAGTAAAAAACATGGAATGAAAATGTTTCAAGAACAAGATGAAGCTCATAAGCTGAATAACACACACGCGAGTGCGTGTTATCCGCAGATTTAGGGAATATTAGTGCACTAGTGCTTGTTATTTGATTGTTGTGTGCAATATGTACGAGCCATCCGTTGAAGTATATAACAAATTAGGTATTTTAGAATATGTCAAATAATGTATGTGAATGTCCTAATCCTCCTGGTGGCACAGTAATTTGTGAACCCGACCAGCTTGCAATTTGTCATGTTAAAGACGGGAAGGCTATTCAAAGATGTCTTGACCCAGTTGATTCAATGAATCCATACGTGATTATTAATTGGACTCTCAATCGAATTTTGGATAGAGAATTCAAACCCAGAAGTAAAAGGACTATTAAGAAATACATCAAAAGACTTGAAGCTGGTAACTTGACTACTATTGGTGGAACGAAAGTCTCATTCTCTTTACCAAAAACAGTTCAAAAAGCTTTAAATCAAATAAAAAATGATCGGTCAAACCCAGATAAACCTTATCTCGAATAACTATGACAGCAACTTTATGGATAGGACTTGGCTTCCTTATTACTCTTGTAATCTTTCTGATGTTAGCATTTTTTTTTAAGAATGAAATCAGTCGACAACAGTACGCAATACTGAAATTTCTTATTGCTTTAAGCGCTGGATTTTCTGGTGGATTTTTAGCAGGGACAGCAATATTTAGCCTTGATGGAACACTAGCGAATGGGTTCAAATTTGCAATTTCTGGAACAAGTGGAGTTGCTTTATTTTTCACTGTTTGGTTCTATTTCCCTGAATACACACAAACCATTAGAAATGCATTTAACTACTCGGTTGGTGAAAATCAATTATTTGGCTCAACTATCAGCACAATTGCAAAATCAGTAAATGGTTTTGCTGAATTCACTGGATTTAGTGAAGAAGATTTACAGCTTCCCCTTGAGAGTAGGCAAGTTAATGGCAAGTCTGCACTGGAAGGCATTAAAAAACTTAAGTATCTAAATCCATCAATCCCACCGTACTCAGTAACTCAACTAGAGGATCTTTATAAAATCGAAAAAACGGAACAATGAATAACGTATGTGAATGCCCTAACCCACCTGGTGGAAAAGTCGTATGTGAACCACACCAAATGGCTGTATGTATTGTTGAAAATGGTCAACAGATTCAAAGATGTCTAGACCCAGTTACAACATACGACTCTGTTTCACTTGTAAGTTGGGCTTTGGAAGAGATTACAGGAGAGTTTAAGAAGGCACTTGAAATATCAAGTCAGGACTTACTGACTCTCGTCAAGGGAGAATACCACACCCAAGAAAAATCTGTAAAATTTCATTTACCCGAATCTGTGAGTAGTGCTGTTTTAGAAATGATTAAGGAAAACGGAAACCTTGGCTCTGGGTTTAATCAAGGTGGAAATATACTGATAACATAAAACCCACTAATTAGGAGATAATCTCAATGAGAAATCTAACCGATAAGCAAATTCTAGTGAGATAAATAACATTTAATTCAATTTAAAAGGGAGTGCTCGCTAAATTTATGAAGAGGTTAGAGCAATAAATAAAAAGCAAGAATTATGAATAACATTTTTACTACACCTGGAAACGCTGATAATCTGAGTAAGGAACTACTTCAGAAATGGAATCAAGTAATTAAGAATAACTACGACAGCCTAATTAGAAGTTATCCATCCGAATACTTTGAATTTGCTCCTGCCGATATTAATAATGCATCAACAGTTTCAATTAAATGGTTTGGCGACCCAGCAGAACCTGCGTTTTGTTTAAGTAAAGATATTGCTCAAAAACTTTCAGATTGGGGTATAAAAGGAAGACACAATACTCATAATGAATATTGTGAGTATTCAATAATCTACGGATTCGATTCACTCGGTAAAAAGCGTCCAAAAAGGATTCAAGTTACAACTGAACTAAGAGAATATTGGGTAACATTAGCAATGCACTCACCCAATAAATTAGCTGAAATAGCGAGCCAAGTTTTGAATCGTGAAGTTTCGTTTTTAGAACTTTACGGAATCACTGACCCAACTTCGTTAAGTTTAAGGGAACGTGAAGTTAAATTTTCAAGAATTGTAGCAGGTCATGGCAATGATAGGTCTTTAGCGGATATAGGTGTACCCAGTCAACCAGAAGGTGATATTAATCGAGAAAACGCACTATTTATGACTCATCCTATAAATGGTCTTGATGATTTAATCTACATTGTACTTTTTGGAGCACAACCATACGCGATACAAAAAGACGGGAGTATTATTCCTGCAGACAAGGAATCAATATTCAAACAGTTCAACGTTACTCAGCTAGCTTGTCGACATGCTGACCCCGCAGCAGCAATGGGTGCACATGGTGCAGCTTTCAATGGTCAAAAGGTTGCGTTTACTAAAAACCTAGGTATGTATATTCATTCTTTTGCAAGTAACAGATATTTGTATAATGACAATGAAATTCCGTCTGCGTGGATAAAATTTAGTAGAGGTGAAGAAGGTATGTATCAGAGGTTAGAATTTGGGCCATCTGACAATGAGGATATCTTTCTAGACGATATAATATTAGCAGAAGGTGGTAATGATGTACCTGTTACTGGTGGATATCAGATTGTTAAAAATGTTGAAGTTGGACCTTATGTTCATATCGGAGAACCAAAACCAATGTCAGATTCAGATTACGTTTTAATTAATGAAAACCTTGATGGAATTAATTGTTCTGAAGCCAACATATGCAACCTTATGCAACGCCTGTATTCAGAGTATTCCAACTCAAAAAATAAGATAGACAATAGATTAAATCGACAAATTGTCTAATGTTACAGGAAGGAATATATTATCAAAAAGGGACAACACCAGGTAAACATCTGTCCCTAATATTTCTCCGTTTAAACAAGGATAAAAGTACAGAAAATATTCGTCAAGATATAGAAGGACTTTGGAAGATTTGCCATGAATTAAAAAAAGGTCGAATTAAGGACTTACCTGGCGTAGACTTACCAATAGAAAGCCTATCCATTTTAATCGGCTATGGTAAAAATATTTTCTCAATAGATGGTTTGAACAAAACTATCCCTTCTGATTTGAACCAATTTGGAAGTTTTCGCAAACCAAAAGCAAATGGAGGTGGTAAATTATTGATAGGGTCAGGTCTATCATATTCTAATAAAGTATACAAAAATGTTGCAACGGAAGACATTGTCTTGCAATTTATAGGTGATACAGAGTTGTCTGTCAGCAGACCTGTAGTAGAAATTTGGAAGTTTATTTCTGATACAGATAATGATATTGAATTATCTAAATTCTATAAAGGGTTTCAAAGAGAAGACCATCGTAGTTGGATTGATTTTCATGATGGAATCTCTAATATGAAAAGTGGAGATGAAAGATTCGATGCTATTTCAATTAAACCTTCTACTGGCCTGGACAATTGGACAGAGCTTGGAACTTATTTAACTTTTATAAGGCTATCAGTAAATTTAAAGGAATGGAGATACCTGTCATTAAAAGAACAAGAAATTGCAGTTGGAAGGATGAAACTTACAGGTTGTCCAGTAGAGAAAATTAAAGATAGTGTAGCGTTCCCAAGCTTAGGGTGTCCGTTCACTGGTACAAATTCAATAACTGATAAAATTAATGGTAAGTATGTTAACAAATCCTTTTTTGAGCCACCTGTAACCGTTGATTTAGAAACAAGGTTAAGCCATGTACAAAGAGCTAATCAGCATCGTTCACCTTCATCCAGTCGCGACTCTCTCAGAGTATTCAGACAGGGGTATGAGTTTTTAGAACATATTGATGAATATCCTGGGTTTTCGGCTGGATTGAATTTCATTTCATTTCAAGATACCCCTGAAAGAATCCAACGAATGTTGACCCAACCCACTTGGCTTGGCAATACAAATTTTGGAGGAAAAGAAGATGACGAAAACCCCAAATTAGATTCGCTTTTAGAAGTGTTAGCTTCAGGTATATATTTTGTTCCTCCTGTTAATGAAAATGAATCATTTCCTGGAGAAATAATTTTTAAACAAATTGAAACTGCACACAACAATGTATAAGCGGCAATAAAACGACCGCTTATACGGAACGTTGTGGTGCATAAAGAAATGAGACTGATAATACTCTTTACACTAATTCTGCTTTGCGCTTGCTCTCCTCTGACTGAGCAAGAAAAATTGGAACGTCTTTTAGAATCTGATCACTTGAAAATTCAGAGAAATTTCTACGGCGGTCTTGCGGGATATGGAGAAGACGTTTTTTATTTTGAACTAAGTGATAATAGAACGGAATTTTTGATTCAGCCAGATTCTACAACAGCCGCACAATCATTAGTCAGAAGTTTCATCAGGCATGCTTATAACACGAATGACACGGCTAAAATCATGTCTAAATCTTGTCTTGGAATAGACCATGAATACATTTTGAGTACAGGTAGTGCGAGTCTGACAGTGCGGCCAGATGAAAAATGTGATTCAATTTTTGAGCTAATTTATGGGGAAAGATAAAAGATGATACCCAAACAACACTAACATACAATGAATGTGCTGATAGAAGCAATTTTGACCAAACTTGTATGGACTATTTAAAAAATTGAATTGAATAATATGGGAACTAAATTTGAAGACAAGCAAATTTCGAGTGAGGACGGTTTCTGGACCATGTTCTATTTCCTGAAAGAACACTATGATTTATCAGGTGGTGCATTTGAATTGTCAGATATTTTAAGCGCATGCGAACCTGTCAAAAGGTTAAATCCTGCATTGGTAATACCTGCCGACAGTTCAATGGTTCATTATTGGAACGAAGCTTTAGATAAGTACAGGAAAAATGGAAAGCCTGATTTTAAATAAAGAAGAAATACGACACCACAACAATACCCGCTCCGCCGAGTCTGTGACCCAGCGGTATTTATTCTAGTTCCGCAGGGATGCAGACACAGCGAAGCAGTTGACTTACCCTTTTACAAAAAGCGACCTAGCCCATTACAGAATGCAACATACTTTTATGCAACGGGCAGCCTAAGGATATACATCCATTAAGCCATGATCCTATAGCATGTACCCCGATTGATAGTGCAAGTGTCCTAAGCTGATTTGTTGTGTGAACGTACGATCAACACTTGACTAATGAAACGAAAGGTTGGGAGAAGGACACCCAAATAGGGAAACCCGCAACCATTAGGGGGGTAAAAACCTGAAAAAGTACAGGGTTTTTCCTGTGGGGTAGGCGGGGAAGGTTTGGTAACTTTGGGATTGAACAAGTAGGTGCCTCCGGAAGCTGAATAACACACACGCGAGTGCGTGTTATCCGCAGATTTAGGGAATATTAGTGCACTAGTGCTTGTTATTTGATTGTTGTGTGTAATTAAAAGAACCACATAGAAATGACAATAGAAGAATTAAAAAAGCTCCTTTCTGAAAAAGGTTACGCTATAAACACAGAGAAAGAAATTCCATACGGGCGACAATTAAAATTGACCAACGGTGCGACCGTGACTTGTTTTGATAAAGGTAAAATTCAAGTTCAAGGTAAGGCGGCAATAAAATCGGAAATTGAATCCGTAATAGGACTATCAAATCCAAAAGCAGAAGTTAAGATTACCGCTGAACCACAAGGAAAAAAATCCAATGAGGTATTTGTAGTCTACGGACACGATAAAGAAGCGAGAGACCAATTAGAAGCAATGTTGAGACGTTGGGGACTTGAGCCGCTAATTCTTGACCAACTACCTTCAGAAGGACAGACTATAATTGAAAAGTTAGAAAACTACACAGAACGCGGTGAATTCGGAATAGTATTAGCAACACCAGATGATGAAGGTTTTAGAAAAGAACATCCTGACGAAAAAGCTTTCAGAGCGAGACAAAATGTAGTACTCGAAATGGGAATGCTCTTATCAAAATTAGGTAGGGACAGAGTTGCTATTCTCTTGAAAAGTCAAACCGAAATGGAAAGACCATCTGACATACAAGGATTGATTTACATTTCTTTTAAAGATAATGTTGCGGAAGCAGGACTTACTTTGGCTAAAGAAATGGCGACCAAAGGATATAAAATTGACATACAGAAAATTTAAAAAAAACTACACACAACAACGCATATAGCCTATGGCGGGTGAACGGCCACAGCAAGGTTTTCGCTCTGTTGCCAGCTTTGGTTTCGGTGCACAGGAAAGTGCTTCTAAACCGCCACAAGCCATATGCAAACCGTTGTGCTTAATCTAATCAAGTGACCGAGATTAAAATATTTTTTGATGAAGGACAAAAATTTGAACCTCGCAACATCAAACCCTTAGTTGGGATTGCTGGCCTTTACTTCATATTCAATAATGAGATTAAGGTTCATTACCCCTTCGATAAATCAAGGTTGATATATATAGGGATGAGTGAGAAAAAGACAAATAGCATTGGTAAACGCCTACAGGGACATTTGGAAGGCACATCTGGTAATGAAGGAATTGTTAGTTATGGTAAGGTCAATAGCCTATACTTCACTTATATCAATTTTGAGATGCTTAAAAGAATGTGGCCGTTGAGTATTGAGAACTTGGAGAGTTACTTCATCCTAGACTTTGTTAAACGTTATGGTGTATATCCGATTTGCAACAACAAATCTGGCCATCACATTCTACAAAGTGATTTAAACAGTGTCCTTACAGTAGATTGGAAATACTTTGAATAATGAACACTCAAATTAAAAGCGGAAAAGAAATTTTGGATGAGTTTTTCGAGGACTTAAAGGCGGACGAGGAACTCAATCAAGAAACATCTGAAACAATCATCAACTTATACGAAACTGGGAAGCTTACTGACCGTAATTTAACCAATGCTCTTGCCGAGCTAAGGGAGAAGAAAGAAAATGGTAAAACTAAATAACATAGGCGTTAAAGGACTGCGTGGTGTTCGCAATGACCTTTCAATTTATTTAAACGGAAAGTCGGCCTTGCTATATGGTGATAATGGTTCTGGAAAGAGTTCTCTGTCGGACGTCCTCGATTGGTTCTTCTACGACCGTATAGATCACTTAGCGGGAGAAGAAATTGGGCGTAAGGGATACGAAGCACTGCGAAATATTTTCTTAAATGAAGAGGAACCTGGCACACTAGAATTGAAATTTAGTAAATATCAATTAGATAGCGCAAAGACTATTGAGTTGAAGAACGGGAGCCTAAAATCCACTTTATCGAATGATTCAGATGAGTTTGCAACGTATCTCAGAAATTCCCATGAAGAAAATCTCACACTTCGATATAAGGAGTTGGTGACATTTGTACTTTCTTCAAAAACTGACAAACTGCGCGCATTGTCAGAGATAATTGGGTATTCAAAAGTAACTGACACAAGAGATGCACTAAGAGGTGTTTACAATAGATTATCTAAGGAGATAAAAACAAAAGGGTTTGACAATTTGATAAATCATCAGCAAAGTCAAATCATCGAGCAGTTTGGACAAAATGTAACAACGGCAGAACAGTTCATCGGAGTTGTAAATGAAATAGTCGAACCTTTTAATCTTGGTATTGAAATCAAGGTATTGAAAGACATTAACGAAGTACTTAAGAAAATTAAAAAGCCAGACGATAGTAAGGTGGTTAAGCAGGAAGCCTTTCTACTAAAAATTGAAGAAAGCCTAGTGAATCTTCCTACTAATCTCGAAGAAGTAGAAACTCAGTATAATGATTACAAATCCAAGTTCGATGCAATCGTTTCTGACATCGACAAATTGCGGAAGCTAACTATTGAACAACTTCTGACTACTGGTAAGGAATTAGTATCTAAAGAGAGCTATATCGAAAACATCTGTCCGCTCTGTGAGCAGGATAAAGATAAAGAAGCTCTGCTCAATGAAATTGAAGCGAGGATAGCCGAGCTGGAAGAAATTAAAAAAGAGACAAAGGAGCTAAATGATGCAAATACATCATTCCAACAACAGATAAGAAATACCTTAAGACCATTACAATCTTTATTGGACGACAAACTCATCGGGGAAACAGGAAATTCCGCCCTCAAATCTAACATTGAGACACTTATCAAGGCAATTAATAAGTACCAAGGGTCAGTGAAAGTCAAGGTGGGCAGTGAAAGCAAACTCGAGAGCGAAGCTGACTTGATAGTGCGAAGGAAACCTATTGACACCTTATCAAGTGATTGCAAAGCTCAGTTAGAAGAAATAAAGAAATCGAGAAAAAAAGACCCTAAGTGGGAAGCTTATGGGAAAATTTATACCGCATCCCGTGCATTCGCTCAAATCCTTCGTTTGCGAAAAGAGAAAAATGCCTACGAAAAACAGCGTGATACCTTGGAAGTAGTTTATCGCAGATTTCTGAACAAGCAGAAGGAAGCATTGGATGCCTTTTTAGACAACTTTTCTGAAAAAATAGATGAGATATATCAATTCCTGAATCCAGGTGAAAAGGTTGAGAATATTAAGCTGATTCCCCTCGAAAAGAACAACGAGCTTTCGGGTATTACTATTCAATTTGATTTTCTCGATAATAAAGATGTTACTCCACCCCACAAGTTTTTAAGTGAATCGCATATAAACTGCTTGGGGCTAGCATTTTTTCTTACTTCAGTAGAGGCCTTTAACAAAGAAAATAAGTTCATGATACTGGATGATGTTATTTCCAGTTTCGATGCAAATCATAGGAAAAGATTTGCGGATCTTCTCATTGAAAAGTATGGTGACTACCAAATTATTCTACTAACCCACGAAAAGACGTGGTTCGATATAGTCAAGAACCTAGTACGTAACAAGAACTGGGAAGTAAAGACAATCAAGCACAATGAGGTCAAAGGAACCTATATGGACGAATCTCCGCAGTCACTCAGGGAGAGAATAGAAAAGAAAATATCCGACCGTGATGAATACGGACTGGGAAATGATACTAGAAAATACTTAGAACATCTCCTTAAGCATATTGCTTTTAACTTAGAAGTTAAGGTATCTTACAGGTTTAATGACGTCAATGAAGACCGCATGGCGTTTGAAATGTTAACAGAACTCACAGGGACTATCGCCAAGCGGAAATGTACCGAGTTGCAGACAGAACCAGTTATTGGTAGGTTGTTAGGCTCATTGTTCATCGGCAATAAGGATTCACATGACAGCACCACAGACCCATCTTTTGGGGATATGAAGGCTTTTTGGCAAGATGTGCTTGACTTCGAGAAGTTGTTTAATTGTAATGTATGTAGTTCACCTGTTTCACTTCGATATTATGATGAAGGAGCTAAACAAGTAAGTTGCAAAAAGGGTGAGCTCACTTATAATTGGAAGAAATAAAAGACTATGCACAACAAAACCGAAGCAATAGCGCCCTGCTTGACGCTACTGCTAATATACAACCGTTGTGGGCAATTAGAAAAAATGAATTGAATGAATACATATCTCTCTGACTCTGGAAAGTTTTTTAAATTGGTTTCAATCGGAATCCAAAAGAATTTGGATGATTTTCAAGTAATTCAGTTGACTTTAAATTTTGCTTTGGGTTTAGAAAGATTATTGAAGGGTATTTTATATGACATCAATCCAATTTATATATTAATTGAACCAGATTTCAAACATTCTTTGCAATGCCTTTACGAAGAAAAAATCATTGCGGAAAGTAAAACATCAAAGGAACTAGCAGCCAACCCAAATGAAGATGTAATAACGTTCCGCAATAGCCTGTTAAGAGCTCAACACATTTCAAAAGTTTGTTATGACAATAAAAATCTCCTATTCAATATTTCGAATGCCAGAGATATAATTGTGCACCACGAACTCAATCGACTAGATATTAACTCTTTGAAAGAAATTCTTCAGAGAGATTTTTATCCTTTCTTAAAGGAGATTTCAACTGAATTATCTATAAAAAAGGGACATTTCTTTGATGGTTCACACATTAAACTTTCAAAACTATCAAGCACTTTACAAACTGATTTAGAAAAGAAATTAAAACTCATCCTTGAGGCACAACAAGAAACCTGGTTATCATTAAAAGGAAACGATGGGTTCATATCTGACAAAGAAGAAGTTACTAAAAACATCTTGAGTACTTCATTCAAAGAAACAACAAAATGTCCTTCTTGCGAAAACAGTGCAGTTATCTATTTAAAACCTATTAAAGAATATAACCCTTTTGAGAAAGATGAGATTATAATTGGATTCGAGGTTAAAAAACTAAAATGTCAATTTTGTAAACTTGAAATATCCGATTCTGTGATTTTAGACCATTTGGAAATAAGAGACAAAAAAATTCACAGAAAAAATAATTGTGCACGCTGTGATAAAGAATTGGAATTAGATAACGCTAATGGAGTTTGTTCGGAATGTGATGAATACTATGGAACAGAAAATTGAATAACTAAGCACAACATCGCCTATACGCAATGCCCTTCGGGACACTGAGCATAGCCATGGCGTTGTACTTAATTATAGGATTTGACCTACCCTGCTCCGCTGGGTTTGTAACCCTGCGGTAGTCCACTACCAAAACATTCCTGTCGAGATCCCACTTCATCCAATCGGCTTTGGTCATCCTCAAAAATAAGAAAATCCGCTGCGTAGGGTATACCACCCTGCACTAATCTACCCGCCATTATCGTGGTCACCAACTTTCTACTAGCTATTGAGGCGGCATCGGCATGCACCGAGGCATTTTCGATATCAGTTGCGGCAATTTCAGTACTTATCGTCCCGTCAGTGACATCAATAGCCGCGATCTCGGTACCAAAAAATTAAATCTCGGTACCGAGAAACCAAATCATGGTATCAAAAAAGCAAATCTTGGTATCAAAAAAGTAAATCTTGGTACCAGAAAACAGTTGCAGGAATCAAAAAAAATGAAGTGTGAGACAATTTTCTTTATTTTTTTAACCTTCTCGACCTACTGATTATCTGCACTTTAAAAGCTCAAGTAAACTAATTTCTGTATTTTTCTTGATTTTTTTGCAACCTTTTTTTTCGGCTTTTGGTAGAAATTATTGTCACGTGAGAAGGACATAACATGAAAGAATTTTATAAACCCTCCAAATTAATAACGCTATGAAAAGGAGACTAAAGATGGGCCTGACAGGCCTCAATTCAAGTCAACTGGTTGATAAAGCCGAGTTGATCATGGTAAACATGAATGGAAACGCGAGTTTCCCCACTCCCGAGCCCGATCTGGCCGATGTACTGGCCGCGTCGAATGTACTCAAAGAGTGGAACGAGAAATCGGCCTTTGGCGATAGACGCGCCATCAGCCGACGCGACCAGGCAGCAGATCAGCTGCGCGAGTTGCTCAAAGAACTATCCGCTTATGTAAGCTTCACCGCCAAGGGCGATAAGGACGTTATCCTAAGCTCGGGCTTCGAAGTGCAAAAACTACCCGAACCATCCGGAAACCTTTCACAACCCATTGACCTGATAGCCAAACGCAGCGATAAGGCAGGTGAGATCAATCTGGATTGGAAAGTAGTGCCGTATGCCAAGGCTTACCAAGTAGAATACACGAGTGATGACCCCGCCAATCCCGCAGCCGTATGGACACCGGGAGTGGTTACCTCGCAAAGTCGCGCCTTGGTTACCGATTTGAATATGGGTACTCAATACCGCTTCCGCGTAAAGGCCATAAACGGTCAAAAGCAAAGTGCCTACAGCGATGTAGCACTTATAATGGCCGCGTAGTGAGACGCGTGTGCCACTGATGATGAGCTATGAAACAGGAAAGCCATCTGAAAACGAAAAAACCCTTGCCGTATTGGTGAGGGTTTTTTTTGTGCAAAAGCGTGTATTCGCCCTGTATTCTAGAGTAAAACCAAATCGGTTTTCCAACAAGATTTAACCTGATGTCTGCAGGTTTCTACCAAGGTAGTTCCTCGGTTGACAACATCAAAAAGCGGTGGCGCCATTTGTTCTGCACAATATTCATCCCCCCCAAACTACCCTCCACTTTATTACTTTTAGCGCAATCAAATGGAGAACGGCCAAGACATTGTACCAACCACCTGCTTAAACTGCGGCGCTTCCATAGAAGGAAACTTCTGCAGCAACTGTGGGCAGAGCATGCGCGATAATTCCGATCGTTCGGTTGGTCGGCTATTTGGCGAGTTTTTCAGTAGCATCTTCTTTTTAGACAACCGCCTTTTGATCAGTCTCTGGTATTCTTTTGCCAAGCCAGGACAGATGACCGTAGAGTTTTTGGCGGGAAAACGCAAGAAGTTTATCTCGCCTATCAGTTTGTTCCTGCTGTTCAACTTGGTGTATTTCTTGGTCAATCCACTATCAGATTACTCGTTGTCGTTGTATGATCAGATTTATTCACAACCCTACAGCGAATGGACGAAAGAATGGGCCATTGCCAAAATCCAGAATGAAGGTCTGGACGGGAATACCTATGCAGTATCTTATCAAAAGATGAGCGACACCATTTCCAAGTCCATCCTGATTATCAATGTTCCCTTGGTTGCATTTTTTGTTTACTTGGTGGCCTTTAAGAAGCGTCGGTTTTATTACGATAGCCTGATTTTTACCTTCCACTTTTTCTCTCTGTTTCTATTCAGTTTGGTGCTGCTTGATTGGGTTTACGACCTGTTTGATCTTTTCCCGGAAGACGTCAGTACCTTCCTTTACTCCGTTTTGCCCAGTACATTCTTTATACTCGTGATCCCGCTGATTTACGCCACGCTTAGCATCAAACGATTTATGGCCATTCGCTGGTACTGGTCCATACCCGCTGGCTTTGGCGTGATGCTCTCCATTCTGTTGGTGAATTTATTCTACCGATTTATCATCTATGGGCTCACCTTATGGGCGACTTAAGCCCAGCGCAGCGGATTATTTAGATATTTGGGGGATTGCAGCAATGTGGTGATTGTCAAGAAAGGCATTTCTAATAACTGAATAGCTTGCACAGCTGTGCGTGTTTTAAATATAGAGTCTTCATCGAACCAAACATGAATCAATGATTAAAGTATTCAGACAAATCAGGCAGCAACTATTCATGGAAGGAAAAACAGGTAAATATTTGAAATATGCTATTGGAGAAATTATTCTTGTAGTTATCGGGATATTGATTGCACTGCAGATTAACAACTGGAACAATGGCAGAGTAGAAAAAAAGTCAGATTATCAATCAATCAGAGCATTAATATCTGATCTAAAGGCGAAGGATGAAGAAATCATTTCTGATTTTGAATATGGAAAATCCTTGATTAGCCAAACCGATATCATAATTGATCATTGGGCTAAGTATAAAAGTATTGATACGCTGAATCTAAAACGCTCAATTTTTATCCTTAGTGGTGATGGAGCGTTTTTCATTGAAAAATCACCCGCACTAGAGAGTTTAACAAACTCTGACCTATGGGAGCGATTGCCCGATAGTTTGTTAAAACAAGTGGATGATGTTTACAGAGGTAATTTCACCGGACTGAAAGCAGCTTATGAGAAAATAACGGAATATTCCACTCAATTTAAGTTTGATTTTCTCATACCAAACGGGCTTGCCGACAGTAGCTTGAGCACGGAGGAAATCCATTTGCTAATAAAAGATAACAGCATAGAGTATATTTCTTACTTAGAGGTTTATAGAGATGGGATACTTCGCCTAAATAGTCGATTCAAACAGGCCTCGGAAGGAATTGATCTCTTGATTGATGATTTGAATGTCTATCAACACGAACTAAAAGAATAACGAAAGAAAAAGACCGTAGAGAAAGTCACCTGCTCCTTTGAGTTTATCTTTGGTGAGTTCGCCTGCCTGCCGGCAGGTTCTTTCGTAGCGTAGAGAACACTTGGCCTGATGCCACGAGATAATAAAAGGGACATATCACCCTAATTAAAAAGCTCGAAATAAAGAGATAACATGAAAGAACTAAACACCATGGTAGTAGGAGCGAGCGGCGCAACCGGTACAAGGTTAGTAGAAGAATTGCTCAACCGCAATCAGCATGTCAAGGTGATCGTGCGGTCTCCTGAAAAGCTTCCGGATACGGTAAAGAATCACGAGGGCTTGACCATCATCCGTGCAAGTATTCTTGAACTATCGGATGCAGAGATGCAACAACATGTCTCAGGATGCGGCGCAGTAGCTTCTTGCCTTGGGCACAACATAACCTTAAAGGGAATTTTTGGCAAACCGCGCCGACTTGTCACGGAGGCTACTCAGCGGTTGTGTGCTGCTATCAAGGCCAGTCCATCCGAAGTCCCGACCAAATACGTCCTGATGAATACGGTGGCCAACCGCAATCGAGATCTCCATGAATCTGTTCCATTTGCCCAAAAGTGTTTGATCGGATTTCTGAGAATTGTGCTTCCTCCGCAAGTGGACAATGAAAAAGCAGCAGAACACCTAAGAACGGTGATTGGTCAAAACGATAAAGCCATCGAATGGGTTGCCGTTCGCCCATCATCATTGATTGATGCCGACAAGGCATCTGAAATAGAAGTGTATCCCTCGCCGACCAGAAGTATCGTTGACGATGGCGAAGTCAGTCGAATCAACGTGGGCCACTTTATGGCCGACCTTATTACAGATGCGGATACTTGGAACAAGTGGAAAGGACAGATGCCTGTGATCTATAACAAAGGAACGGCCTATCCATAATGCACTGGTGGGATGTTTCCACCTTCGTCAATTCCAATAAATAATTTTAATCAACATTTCTGGAGTTACTCCTTACACACAGTTATGCGCTAGCTGAGATTGTTCTTTCCTTGCTAAGTTTGAAGTGAGAACACACGAAATTTTATCCACCCTCGACTTCTCCTCCGCAAGCTCCGTCAAATCCACTCCCTCACGCATGAGGCAGACAGGTCCAAAGGGAGACAAGCACCGCGTACCTATTTTTAATCTAATTTCTATCTTAATCCAGATTTTAACTATACCAAAAATCACGTTGGGCACCTGTCCTCCTTTGGAGTCTGACGACCCACACAAATGCAAAAAAGCCTTTCGCCTTTTCTATCATTTTATTCTTTGACTTGAGTTTCCGAATCCAGACCAGTTAAAAGTATTAAGGCACAGCGAAATGAGGCTTTTTATTGATGTAATATTGATTCACTGCCTCGATCTAACAGTGCGCAGGCCCGAACCGAAAAGCGGGCAGAAGCATTTTTCGGTTCTGATTTTTTGTTCCTTTTGTATCAAGACAAAAGGAAGACAAAAGGTCAATTTAATGAGCAAACTGAATATTTGCTAAAATCTGGGCTATTACCCTCTTCGGAGAGCTAATCGAAGCGCTCTCACGCAGCGCAGCAAGTGACTCAGGTGGGCTTTTTTGAGGCACGAAAAAAAGGTCGGAGGTGGACTGATCACACTAATTCATCCACCCTCGTCAATTCCAATGAAAGACTAGAATCTTCTTTCGCCTCAGCCGAATGGTTTTTGCGCGGTGCTACCTTCTCACCCCCAATTTTCTCGTTACCTTGCGGGCAAAATTTCCATCATGATATTTCGTTCAAGACCCATACCCTTATTTTTCCTTTCACTAAGCATCATGGCCATGGCTAGCTGTACGCAAGAACCGACTACATCAAACGAAGAAACCACCGAAACAACAGTCGACAATATTCTCCTCAAAGAATGGACGGGACCTTACGGAGGTGTTCCAGCATTTGACCAAATGAATGTAGCGGATGTTAAGCCCGCGATGCTGAAAGGAATGGAAATGAACTTGGAAGATATCGAGGCCATTGCCAATAATCCTGAGCCTCCCACCTTTGAGAATACCATTGTGGCGATGGAAAGAGCGGGAGAGGAGCTCAACCTCGCTTCCACCTACTACGGAATCTGGAGCAGCAATATGTCCAGCCCTGAGTTTCGGGAAATTCAATCTGAGTTAGCACCGCTATTCTCGGAGTTTCGTTCAAAGATTTCGCAAAACGAAAAGCTTTTTCAGCGCATCAAAGCTGTTTATGATGCTTCGCAAACTACGCCACTGCCCGCCGATCAGCAACGGGTGGTCGACTTGACTTACAAGCAGTTTGAAATGAACGGTGCAGAGCTTGATGAAGCCAAGAAAGAACGCTATGCGGAGATCAACAAAGAGCTATCGAGCTTGTACACCAAGTTCTCCAACAATGTATTGCACGACGAGGAAAACTACGTGACTTACCTGACCGAAGATCAATTGGGTGGATTGTCTGATGGATTTGTCAAATCGGCTGCCAGAATTGCCACCGACAAAGGACAAGAAGGGAAGTACGCCATTACCAACACACGTTCGTCGATGGATCCTTTTCTTACCTATTCTACCGAGCGCGGATTGCGCAGACAGGTATGGGAAAACTACTACTCCCGCGGGGACAATGGAGATGAATACGACAACAATGCCCTGATTGCCGAGATGCTCAAGTTGCGCAGAGAGCGCGTAGAACTCTTGGGTTACGAAAACTACGCCGAGTGGCGCCTCCAAGACCGTATGGCCAAAACTCCTGAAAACGCCATGGGACTGATGGAAGCCGTTTGGCCCGCCGCCATTGCGCGCGTAGCAGAAGAGGTAGCCGATATGCAAGCCGTAGCCGATCAGAATGGCGCCGACATCACCATCGAACCTTGGGACTACCGCTATTACGCGGAAAAAGTTCGTCAGGAGAAATACGACCTCGATTCGGACGAGGTGAAGAAATACCTTCAGTTGGATAACCTGACGGAAGCCATGCACTACGTGGCGGGCAGACTGTTCAATTATTCATTTACACCCGTTCCCGAAGGTACGGTTCCCGTTTTCCACGAAGACGTTAAAGTGTGGGAAGTAAACGACAAGACCACCGGAGAGAATGTAGGACTTTGGTACCTTGACCCATATGCCCGTGAAGGAAAACGATCAGGAGCTTGGGCTACCACGTACCGCAGCTATTCCAATTTTGACGGAGAGAAGAATGTACTCGCCTCCAATAACTCCAATTTTGTAAAGCCCGCTCCGGGCGAAGCGCTCTTGGTATCGTGGGATGATGCCACTACCTTCTTCCACGAGTTTGGCCACGCGTTGCACTTCTTTTCTGCCAATGTAAAGTACCCTACACTTAACGGCGGAGTGCGCGACTACACTGAGTTCCAGTCGCAGCTGCTAGAGCGCTGGCTAGCCACTGACGAAGTCATCGACAATTACTTGGTTAGCAGCGAAACAGGCGAACCGATGCCAGCCGAGCTAGTCGCGAAAATCAAGAAAGCATCGACATTCAATCAAGGGTTCTCAACAACTGAGTACTTGGCTTCCGCCTTGATGGATATGAAACTTCACCTGGCTGATCCCGAGAATATCGATATCGACAAGTTTGAACGCGAAACGCTTGCAGACCTCAACATGCCATCTGAATTGCCGATGCGTCACCGCACACCGCAGTTTGGTCACGTATTCTCAGGTGAGGGCTATGCCACCGCTTACTATGGATACATGTGGGCCGATGTGCTTACTTCCGATGCAGTAGAAGCATTTGCCGAAGCACCGGGAGGATTTTACGACGAGGAACTAGCCGACAAAATGGTGAAGTATCTCTTCGCTCCTCGGAATGCCATGGATCCTGCAGAAGCATACCGCTTGTTCAGAGGCCGCGATGCCAAGATCGATGCATTGATGCGCGACCGAGGATTTCCTGTACCGGCAGAATAGGTAAGACTTGACGCAGGCAGATAAGCCATATCGGGTTATCAATCTGATGGTTGACACGTTTATTGTTGTAGTGATAACGTCAATTTATGATTTTGTTACAAGCAATGTCTACGAGGTGTTGTCCTATTTCTTCTTTTCGTTTTTCTACTACTACATCCTCGAGTTGAAGTATCAAAAGACAATTGGCAAAATGATGACCAACACGAAGGTTGTAGATCTGGATGGAGAGCCACCGAAGTCTAAGAATATTGCGGTTAGATCTCTTTGTAGATTTTTCCATTTCGATGTGCTCTCTTATTGGGTTGGGGCCTACGGCATGCACGATGGCTACTCCAGAACAATGACAATAGTAGATAAAGACTAAATCCTTTCGGCCATACTTTTCCCTGCTTGTATGGATTTTCAGTAGTACTAAAGACAAACTACTGATCATTACGGACTACGCAATACAAACCTCACACCTACATCAATCACATCTTCACTACATCATTTCTTTAAAACCCTTTTTCTATGGGGTTAATGTCCATTGGACAATAACTATTTTATTTAGCTTCGTCCCTGACTAAAATTGGTCATGACTATTCCTTTATTGAGAAGACGGTCTTAAATCTATCAACACGTTTCTATCCCATCACTTTTTAGCTTGTCATCATGAAAAAAATCGCCCTCATTCTTGGCCTCTTCACATCTTCCTTTGTTTTTTCACAAAGCCTACCCTTCGATTTTGAAGGAGACATTACGACTTCTGACTTTGTTGACTTCGATGGAGGTGTAGCCACTGTTTTGGCCAATCCATCTGCCACGGGAATCAATACGAGCGCTACGGTAGCTCAAATCGTAAGAGACGGAGGCGACATTTTTGGCGGAAGCAAAATTATCTTGGACGATAACCTGGACTTTTCAGTGAATACAGTTCTTTCCATGAAGGTCTACACGACTGCTCCTGTTGGAACGATCGTTAAATTCAAGCTAGAAAGCGCCAACGGTTTTGCCGAAGTAGATATGCCTACTACGGTTTCGGGCGAGTGGGAAACCATCGAATGGGTTTTCGCGGGAACGCCCAACACCTTAAACGAAGTAGTATTCATGTTTGACTTCGGAAATGTAGGTGATGGTTCGGAAGCGTCAACGTTCTACTTTGACGATGTGGAGCAAATCGCAGGACCTCCGGCACCGATACCGGCTACTTTGCCCATCGATTTTGAAGGAGATGTGGTAAGCAGCGATTTTCTGAATTACGCGGGCGCCGTTGCAGCAGTTATCCCAAATCCTGAAGTAGGAGGAATCAACACGAGTAATACAGTTTGCGAAGTGGTAAAAGATGGCGGTCAGTTCTGGGCGGGTAGTAAGCTACTACTTGCCGATAACCTTGATCTCTCAACCTCTTGGGTAATGTCCATGAAGGTCTTTACCAGCGCTCCCGTTGGTACGCGCATCAAAATGGAACTGCAAGGTCCCGAAGGATTGTACAATCTGGATTACCTCACCACCGTGTCCGGTGAATGGGAAATAGCCACTTGGAATTTTGACGGGCAGACTTTGCCGTTCAACGAGATAAACCTCAGTTTTGATTTTGGAAATGTAGGTGATGGCTCAGCCACTTCGACATTCCTATTTGACGATTGGGAGCTGGTTGTAGGACCCGCTATTCCCGATCCGGTGGCCACTACCTTTCCCGTAGATTTTGAAGAGAGCGTCGTTACTTCCGACTTTACCAATGAGTTTGGTGCCGTAACGGATGTTATCGCCAATCCGTTTGTAACCGATGAAAACCCCAGCGCTACCGTGGGTCGTTTCGTAAGAAGCGGAGGAGCACCATGGGCACAGAGCCGACTTAACCTAACCGGCTTTATTGACTTTTCTACCTTGACTTCTATTTCCATGAAAGTCTACACTGACGCACCGGTAGGAACTTTGCTGAAGTTCAAAGTACAGGCTCCCAACAACGAATTTGCCAATGAGCGCGATGTTTTCACAACTGTTTCAGGCGAATGGGCGACCTACTACTGGGACTTCGCCGGAGATCCACCTGTTTACAATGTGCTCACCTTGATGCTGGGATACAGCACGCCCAACGATGCTTCGCCAACTGCTACTTTTTACTTCGATGATATCCAGCAATCAGGTCCGAATAGCTTATTTGAATTCTCCAAGCTCGATGGAGTGCGCAGCTACCCGAATCCTGCTAAGAATCAGGTAACGATCTCTTCAGATAGCGAGCAGATCAACACCATCATCCTATTTGATATTCAAGGAAGAGAAGTTTTGGCGTTGCAGCCAAACAATCAGAATGTATCGATGGATGTGTCTGCTCTGCCAAGCGGACTATACGTCGCGCAGATATCCACTGTCAGTAAGGTGGGTGCGCTAAAGCTGATGGTCGAGTAGTTCCCGAAGAGAGAACTCTATTGATCCATTAGTTCAGGTTTAAGGAGAACATTGGTTTCTCGGAGGTCACCGCGATAAATTGTATTTTCGCAGTTCTCTAAAAAACCTAGCCTCAACGTTACTATGAGTTTGATAAGCTTAAGCCCCCTTGCTGTTTCAGATCCTGAAAAAGGTCTGAAGACAGCATACGATCGTTTTGTGGAAGTTCTCAGCGCTATCGAAAACAAGGATCTGAAGCCGGAGACAATCGATGAGATCAACAAGAATACCGCATTGGTAAATGAGGTAGAAGATTCGAAGAAGCTGAAATCACAACTGCAAAAGAAACGCTACAATATCCTTCAGGTACTGGAAAAGAAGGAAAAGCTGGTTGCCAAGAATCACTACCGCAATTTATGGATGGCACTCGGGATGGTCATTTTCGGTCTTCCTATTGGCATGGCCATCGCAGGAGGAGCAGGTAATATGGGAATGTTTGCAATTGGCCTGCCCATAGGAATACCATTTGGAATGGCGGTTGGAACTCAGAAGGACAAGAAGGCTGCCGAAGAAGGCAGGCAATTGGCAATCGAAGCCTAGGGCAAAAGCAGCTCCTCATTTTATAGCTTTGCCTTATGAACCGCAATCGACTACTCGCTGCTCACGATAGAATTCGTCCCTTTATTCATCATACACCCGTGCTCACTTCTACACTGATCAACGAGTTGGTTGGGGCCGAAGTTTTCTTCAAATGCGAGAACTTCCAAAAGATGGGTGCCTTTAAAATGCGCGGAGCCACAAATGCCGTTTTACAGCTTACCGATGAGCAGCGAAGCAGGGGAGTGGTGACCCATTCATCGGGAAATCACGGTCAAGCGCTGGCCTTGGCCGCAAGAAGTATTGGTGTAAAAGCCTACATCGTAATGCCTGCGAATGCGCCGCAGGTGAAGAAGGATGCCGTAAGCGGATACGGCGGAATCATCACCGAATGCGAAGCTACATTGGAAGCGCGTGAAGCGGCTGCCGCTAAAATCACCAGCGAGAAGGGGGCCACCTTCATCCATCCTTCCAATGATTTGGAAGTAATTATTGGTCAAGGTACCTCGGCCAAAGAATTGTTAGAGGAATACCCTCAGCTTAACGCGATTTTCGCCCCGATAGGTGGAGGCGGACTGATAGCAGGCACAGCATTGGCCGCTGAGTTCTTCGGTACTGATTGTAAAGTATACGGTGGCGAGCCCATGGAGGCCGATGATGCCTTCCGTTCGCTTCAAAGCGGAAAAATTGAAACCAACGAAACGGCCAATACCATTGCCGACGGATTGAGAACGAATCTGGGAGATCAAAACTTTCCCATTATTCAGAAAGGAGTAGAGCGTATCATTCGGGTATCCGAAGTCGAAATCGTGGATGCCATGCGCCTCATTTGGACAAGATTGAAAATAGTCTGCGAGCCTTCCTGCGCCGTTCCACTGGCTGCCTTGATCAAAGAAAAGGAGCAATTCCAACATCAGAAAATTGGTATTATCATCACGGGAGGAAACGTTGACTTGAATCAATTACCTTTCGGTATTAATTAAGCTTTAGCTTCAAATGAAGAACCCCGAAGAAGAATTAGAAGCCCACATTGAGAACCACTACATCCACAAGAGCAATTGGCTTAGAGCCGCTGTACTTGGGGCGAATGATGGGATTCTCTCAACTGCTTCCATCGCGATAGGTGTGGCAGCAGCTAGTGACGGGAGGGAACCGATTGTTCTAGCAAGTTTGGCGGGATTGGTGGCCGGGGCTCTTTCCATGGCAGCAGGCGAGTATGTATCAGTCAGCTCTCAAACAGATGTGGAGGATGCCGACATTGAAAGAGAGCGCCAAGAGCTCAGGGATACGCCTGAATTGGAACTGCAAAGACTCACACATATCTACGAAACAAGAGGACTCAAGAAAGAAACCGCCCTGCTCGTAGCCAAAGAACTCACCGAACACGATGCGCTCGGCGCCCACGTTCGCGATGAATTGGGTATCAATGAAATGAACAAGGCAAACCCCATACAAGCGGCCTTTTCATCGGGATCGGCATTTACCGTTGGAGGAGCTCTGCCATTTTTGGTAGCCCTTTTTTTTCCACTTCAATTCATGGTGTATACCCTCTATGGTTCGGCTTTGTTCTTTCTGATCTTGTTGGGGAGTTTTTCCGCTAAGGCTGGAGGTTCCCGCATTTCTACGGCTGTTATGAGAATCACCTTCTGGGGTACTATCGCCATGGGACTCACCGCACTCGTGGGTTATTTGTTTGGCGTAAGTGTGTAGGGAAAAGGATTCCATTTACTTTGCAATTCGATAGCGACTACCCGTATATTTATCGCTCAATGAAAAAGTCTCGAAAGCTCACCGCCATCATGTTCACCGATATCGTAGGGTATACAGCCTTGATGCAGGCGGATGAAGAGCGAGCCGTGGAAGTGAGGGCTCGACATCGAGAAGTATTCAATCAGAGCCACAGCGATTTTAATGGTGACATTCTACAGTACTACGGCGATGGCACCTTAAGTGTATTCAGCAGCGCAGTAGATGCGGTAGCCTGTGCCATTAAAATTCAAAAAAGCCTGAGAGACAGATCACCAAAGGTCGATCTGCGAATTGGAATTCACCTCGGAGATGTGGTTCATTCAGATCAGGAAGTTTATGGGGACGGCGTGAATTTGGCCTCTCGTATTGAAAACATCGCAACTGCCGGATCGATTTTGGTATCGGGAAGACTCAACGAGGAACTGCAGAATCAAAAGGACATTAGTACCCAATCAATAGGAGTATACCAGTTCAAAAATATCGTGAATCCTGTTGAAGTCTTCGCTATCAGTAACGAGGGTATTGTCTTGCCATCTTTTTCAACCGATGAAGGCAGGAAAGACAAGTCTATAGCCGTTCTTCCCTTTGTAAATATGAGTTCCGATAAGGAAAATGCTTATTTCAGTGATGGGATTTCCGAAGAGATTATCAATGCCTTGGCGAAGATCGATGGACTGAAGGTGACTTCACGTACTTCTTCTTTTTTCTTCAAAGACAAGAACTTACCCATCAAAGAAATCGGTCGTCAGCTGGGTGTGGCGAGTATTTTGGAAGGTAGTGTGCGCCTTTCGGGAACTAAGTTGAGAATCACCGCGCAGCTCATTCAAGTGGAAGATGATTTCCATTTCTGGTCAGAAACCTGGGATAGAAGCATGGAAGACCTCTTCGATATTCAGGACGAAATAAGCCTCTTAATAGCTGAAAAAATCAGGGAGCAATTCGGTCACCTGGTTATCAAAGACCACTTGGTAGAGAAGGAAACGGAAAGCGTTACGGCCTACGATTGTTTTCTACGTGCCAGATATTTGGAAAACAAGTGGAACCCCGTTGATATGCAAGCCGCCATCAAACTCTACAGAAAAGCGTTGGAGGTAGATCCGAATTATGCCGATGCATTCTTGGGGCTAGCCAATAGCTATGGGTTCTTGGGCACAACAGGTGTCCTCTCATATGAAGAGGGTTGGCAGAAAACAGCAGAGTACACACAGCAAGCGCTGCACTTGAACGGCAACCTTTCGGGAATTCACTATCAATTGTCTAATCTCGCTTTTTTCATAGAGTCAGATTTTGAGAAGTCACTCTCAGAGATGAATAAAGCCGTCGAGCTGAACCCCAACAATGCCACTGCTCGGGAATTCTTGTCTTTCCTTTTGATTCTTAAAGGAGATAAGGAGGGTGCTTTCGATGAAGTCGAGCAGGCGGTCGGGATCAATCCACTTTCCGATGAGACGCGTTTTTTCAAAGCCTACTTGCATTACATGATTGAGGAGTACGAAGTTGCCTTAGGCATACTCAATGGTATTCTCGAAAAGAATCCCAAGAATATTCCCGCCACTTCCATTAAATCGCAAGTCCTCCTCGCTCAAGGCAAAGTAGTAGAGTTCTTTTCATTTCTCGATAAAGTGCCGGACAATACCATGCCTGATGGCGAAAAGCTTGGGCTTATAACGCTTGGTCATATCTTGGGTGGACATCAGGAAGAGAGTACGCGACATTTAGAATCCCTTCACGCCCTGGCACAAAAGCCTGAAGGGTTTGCCGGTGATTCACTTTTGTTTTTTGTTTATGCCATTCAAGGCGATAACGACAAAGCATTTGAATGGGTAGAACAGGCCCTTGAGAAAAAATCCTCCTTACTGCTGTTGCGTTATACCGATCCTCTGGCTAAAAATTTCAGGAACGATAAGCGATACAATATCTTGCACGAAAAGATTTATGGTACTGCCGAAACCGAAAAAGTCAAAACCATTAATTCTGCCGGAGTAGATCGAGACTTAGCGGACCAAATAGAACAGAAGCTTTCTCATCTCATCCGTGAAGAGAAGATATACCTTGATCCTGATCTATCACTGAGGAAGCTAGCCGAAAGGCTGCAAGTGCATTCCAATCAGCTTTCATGGGTGCTCAACCAAAAAATGGGAAGTAACTACAACGAGTTTATCAACTCGCTCCGTTTGGAAGCATTCAAAGAAATAGCTGCAAACAAGGAGAATAGTCATCTCACCATCGAAGGCTTGGCCTACGAGAGTGGGTTCAATTCAAAGACCGTATTCAATACCTTCTTTAAAAAGCACATGGGCTTAACGCCAAGAGGCTACCTCAAATCGCTTCAATAGATTTCAGTACCCCATCGATTTAGTTTGTTCGGATTTGCAAAAGTGAACCTCCTCGGACAAATTCCGAACGTTGGCGCGCTTTTGCTGAGATAGTTTTGCTTCACAAACCAACAAATACTAATCTCATGAAAGCATTTGAATACGAAAATTACGGATCTCCTGAAGTTCTTAAGATGATCGACGTCGAAATACCAAAACCTAAGAAAGATGAAGTTTTGGTAAAGATGAAAGCTTCGACAGTTACTGCCACTGAAGTGACTTTCCGAAAAGGTGAGCCCTATTTCACCAGACTTTTTACGGGGCTGAGAAGTCCTAAATTAAAGAGGCTAGGAGAGATGGTAGCTGGTATAGTTGAGGAGGTAGGGCCCGATCACAAAGAATTTAAGAAAGGAGATTCCGTATTTGGAATAGCAGGCCCTGACTTCGGTGCCAATGGCGAATATGCTTTAATTGGAAAAAAGGGAGTTCTCGCGCACAAGCCAAGCAGTATGACATTCGATGAGGCAGTCGCAGCTGTAGATGGATTTATGACTGCGCTACCGTTTCTTCGGGATACCGGTGAAATTCAAAAAGGACAATCGATATTGATCAATGGGGCATCAGGTAGCGTTGGATCCGCTGCTGTTCAAATCGCAAAATTCTTCGGTGCGCAAGTAACCGGAGTCTGTAGCGGAAGAAACCGAGCGATAGTGATGGGGCTAGGAGCTGATCACGTCATTGATTACACGACGAATGACTTTACCAAAACAGACGAGACCTATGATATCATTTTCGATACCGTGGGAAACCTCAACTTCGGCAGGACAAAGTCAAACCTAAATGAGAATGGTGTATTCCTCGAAGCGGCTGTTGGGGTGAAAACGTTTGGTTCCGTTCTCAGGACTGCTTTCGGAGGAGGAAAGAAGGCTAGAGTTGCGGCAACGGGTCTTAGGAATCCAAAAGATAAAAAGAAGGATTTGCTACTTCTAAAACAACTCTTGGAGCTGGGGCGTTTCGTTCCTTACATAGATCGTTCATATCACTTCAAAGATTTATCATCAGCTCATGAGTATGTCGATTCAGGTCGAAAAAGGGGAAATGTCGTTTTGATGTATTAAAGAAGTATTAATTGAACCAATTCTAAAGTGTGCGGGGTGATAAGCTCAAGCGAAATTGTATAGCTTTGTATAAGTGTATGTTTGACACCTTGAAATACGTTTTTTCACTTGTGGCAGTAATGCTCTTGTCCTTTGTTTCCCTCGGGCAGGGTTACAACTTAGTTGGAAATAGCACTCAGGCTGCCGGCGATTGTTTTATTCTGACTCAACCAACTCCTTGGCAGAACGGAGCTATTTGGTATGATGAGGCGATAAACATAACTGAGCCTTTCAATTTGCAATTTACGGCGAGCTTTGGAACATTAGACGCGGCTGGAGCTGACGGAATGGTTTTCGTAATGCAGCAAGTCGGGAATGACGTTATCGGTGTGCCTGGCGGTGGAATGGGATTTGAGGGTTTTTCACCTTCTTTGGGAGTAGAGTTTGACTCTTTTCAAAACGTCGGTTTTGGAGATCCTGTCTTCGATCATATGGCCATATCTACCAATGGTAATCCCAATCACAATCTTCCCGGAAATCTCGCAGGGCCTGTTCCTATTTCTCCAACTAGTGGCAATGTGGAGGATGGACAGGAATACATTATTGACATTTCTTGGGAACCTTCCTTAAATCAGTTTACTGTTTCTGTCAATTGTGAGATTCGCCTACAAGTAAATATAAGTCTTCAATTTGCTGTGTTTCCAGGTAATCCAGAAGTATTTTGGGGCTTTACAGGTGCGACGGGTGGGGAGTTCAACGAACAACGAATTTGCCTTGATCCCTTCATTTTGGGTTTGCCCGAGACTTTTGAAGGTTGTGTGAATGAACCCGTTCAATTGGAAGCTCCGCCTGCTGGTTTTGGAACAGTTTCATGGGAGCCTGCAGAGTTTTTGGACGATCCGACTTCATTTAGCCCTATCGCCACTGTGGATGAGGATACTGAGTTTACGCTGACATTTGAAGACCTCTGCGGAAATGTTCAGACTCAGGAAACGATGGTTGTCGTGAGCGATCCATCGATTGATCTGGGCGCTGATATTTCAGGGTGCGAAGGAGATGAAATTATCATTACTGCAATGGGAGACTTCGATGATATAAGTTGGTCTGACGATAGTAATGAGAATACGCTCGACATTAATGATTCAGGCACTTATTGGGCCGATGTGGTGTTAGGTGTTTGCCAAGCGTCAGATACCGTAGAGGTCGAGATCAATTCTTCTCCTACTTATGTCGAAGAAACGAATATCGAACTATGTGAAGGGGAGGAGTATGTCTTTGAAATAGCTCCAGGCTCTTCAGATATCGAATGGTTTGATGGTGCCGATGACGAAACTCGATCTTTTGATCAAGCCGGTACCTATCCCTTCGTTTTGTCTCAAGGGGGCTGTTCCGCTGATTACGAGTTGGAAATTGAGGTAACGGATCTTTCAGGCTTTAATCTCGGCCCTGACATAACTGAGTGCCAGGGAGGCAATGTAATTCTCACTGCATCGGGAACAGCTTTCGAAGATATTGTTTGGTCTGACAATAGTCAATCGAATAATTTAGCTGTGACTGAAACAGGAACTTACTGGGCAGATGTCTTCACGGGTAATTGCGAAGCGTCTGATACTGTCGAAGTATTGTTTAATGCCACACCTGTTTTTAATGGTGAAACCGACGCTGATATTTGTGAGGGCGAAGAATTCACATTTGACTTGGGAGCAGCCAATTATGACATTCTTTGGTTTGATGGCGCAGAAGACGAAACTCGGGTTTTTGATCAAACCGGAGTTTATCCATTTGAATTGATTGATGGCGAGTGTACTACCGATTTTCAAGTAGAAGTTGATGTGACCCTCATTCCAGAGTTTGAATTGGGTCCTGATTTAAACATCTGCGAAGAAACTTCGGTGGTGGTCATTGCGGATGCTCCTGATGCAGAGATCACTTGGAGTGATGGCAGTTCGGGAACTAATATTTCCGTTAGTGAAGCGGGCATCTATTGGGCTTTGGCCAATAACAACGGATGTACTTTCTCAGATACGCTGCTGGTGACCACTTCGCCTGTTCCGAGCTTGGAGCTGTCAGGCATTGAGAGTCTGTGCCCCGGAGAAGAAGGACTACTGACTGCTGTCAGTAATGCACCAATCGTTTGGTCAACAGGGGATTCAGAAGCAGAAATAGTCGTTACCCAGCCTGGACTTTATTCGGTCCTTGCAAGTAATGAAGATGAGTGTAGCACACAAAAAACGATTTTCATTTCAGGATTGAGTTTGCCGAGAATTGATCCCATCGAGGATTTACTAAGGTGTCAAGAAGAGGAGTTTATTTTGGTAAGTGCCGAATCGAGCGACGATATCAATCTTGAATGGAGCGATGGGTCATCAGGTGGCACGGCTAGAATCAAAGAGTTGGGAACAATCACGGTCGAATTGACTAACGAATGCGGAACTACCTCACGATCGTTCCAAGTAGGGGAAGAGGAGTGCTTTGACCTCTTCTTTTTGCCGAATGCCTTTACTCCAGATGGCGACGGTTTGAATGATTTGTACAAACCTGTGATAGACAATTTCCTGACTTATGAACTGCTGATTTATAACCGAAACGGAGAATTGGTTTTTGAATCTAACGATCCTAATGAAGGTTGGAACGGAAGCTTTCAAAATAATGAGTTTTACTGCCCGGCAGGTGTTTATGCCGTTCGCTACTCTATCGATTTTGGTGAGAATGTCTTGAAAGAGGGGTTTGCCACTGTGGTGCTAGTCAGATAAGCCACTTCATCAATTTGCATTATTTGGGAATGAATAATTTAGTTAGATCGGATTATTCAATTTACTTTGTATTTCAAAGTACTTTTAAATGAAGGAATCCTATCTACAAGATCTCAAAGACATCAAGGAGATCATGAACCGATCATCACGGTTTATTTCCCTTAGCGGCTTGTCGGGCATATCAGCTGGAATTTTCGCACTAATCGGAGCGTACTGGGCATACGTTACCGTGTATGATGGTCAAGACTACATGGGTTATCGTGTTGCCTTGCTGTCTTGGAATGTGATTTTTCAACTGCTAATCATTGCTCTTGTCACCATCACTCTTGGAATTGGTTCAGGAATTTACTTTACCACTCGAGAATCTAAAAAGCGGAACGAGAAAATATGGGATGCTCAAACAAAACGACTTCTAATAAATTTCGCCATCCCGATGATAACGGGTGGGATACTTTGCTTGATTTTACTGGTAAAAGGATACGTCGGAGTGATTGCACCGCTCACGCTGATTTTTTACGGTTTGGCACTAGTGAATGCCAGTAAATACACCTTGCCTGAAGTTAGAAGTCTCGGTATGCTTGAAGTTATTTTAGGGCTATTTGCTACCTATTTTATTGGCTATGGACTCCTTTTCTGGGCTATTGGATTCGGGGCACTTCATATAATTTATGGTGTATCAATGCACTTGAAATACAAGTCGTGAAAAGCATCTTAAATAAATTGGATAAGGCATTTGAGAACAAGGTAAGACTTGGGATCATGTCGGCTTTGATGGTCAATGATCACTTGGACTTTAACGCACTTAAGGACTTATTAGGCGTTACTGATGGGAATCTAGCCAGTCACCTAAAGTCGCTCGAAAAAAGTGGCTACACCGAGTTTAGAAAAGACTTTCTCGGGCGCAAGCCCAATACTAAATACATGGTTACTAAAAAAGGTGAAGTGGCCTTTAAACAGCATATAGCAGCAATAGAACAACTCCTGAAATAATTTTTTTATTCATTCACTTTGAAATACAAAGTACTTTTAAATCTGAAATCCAATGACAACTGAAAACACGAACAACAACAACACCAACATCGACAGAGTAGGAAACATGATTAAAGGGTCAATAACCGTGAAACTAATTGTGGTCACCGTATTGATGCTACTTCTTTTGATTCCAACATCGATGGTCAAATCCATAATTCAGGAAAGAGAGCGATTAAATCAAACCGCAACGAATGAAGTAAGTGCGATATGGGCAAAGCAGCAAAGGGTAGAGGGGCCCGTGCTCACCATTCCATTGATCTACGCGCAAAAAATAGGCAAGGATACGGCGGAGACAACTAAGTACTGGCATATTCTCCCCGAAGAGTTAAGGATAAACGGAGATGTAAGTCCTGAAACATTGAAGCGAGGTATTTATGAAGTTGTTGTCTATAAATCGGCACTTGAACTATCAGGAAGATTTGATTTAGGCAGTAAGCCTGATCCCAATCATCTAAAGGAGATACAATACGATAAAGCCTTTCTTACGGTAGGAATAAATGATTTGCGAGGAGTTAAAAACGACATAAAGGTAAACTGGAATGGGCGTAAGCTCGACACAGATCCAGGTTCTAAAGTGTCGGAGATGACAAATTCCGGTATCACTGTTTATTTACCCGAGATAAACAAAGAGGAGCAGAAGTCGTACGATTTTGACTTTGATTTGGCGCTTCAAGGCAGTGGCAACCTATCTTTTGTTCCGCTTGGAAGCAGGACTGAAGTTCAAGTCAGTTCTCCATGGTCAGCTCCTTCGTTTCAAGGAAGTTTCCTACCCACCACTCGAGAAGTGACTGATGACGGTTTTGAGGCATCATGGACAGTTCTGGAGCTCAATCGAAATTTCCCTCAATCGTGGATAGGATCAGGAAACTTCGGGCTTTTCAATGAATCCGCTTTTGGGGTCGATTTTATTCTCCCTTTGGACGACTATCAGAAATCGTTTAGATCGGCCAAATATGCTGTGTTGGTTATCTCGCTTACATTCCTTCTCTTCTTCCTCGTGGAGGTCACTAATAAGCAACGAATTCACCCATTTCAATATGCTCTGGTAGGTTTAGCCTTGTGTCTGTTTTATGTTCTCCTCGTTTCTATTTCCGAGCATATTGATTTCAATCTGGCCTATGGAATTTCAACCATCGGCATTGTAGGGATGATCTCACTTTACTCCATTAGTGTTTTCAAAAAGATAAAACTTTCTGCTGTCTTGTTCACCATCTTAACGGCTCTCTATGGCTTCTTATTCGTGACATTACAATTGTCTGACTACGCTTTGCTCTTGGGAAGCATCGGACTTAGTGTAATCTTAGGATTAACGATGTACTTCACCAGGAATATTAATTGGTACCAAAGGACAGTAGCGACCAAATAAAGAATTGAGAACCATGATTCAAGGAAATTTTGAAAGAAATATGCGGTATTGGAGATGGTATCGTACACTTACCTTTAAGAATGTATTGGGCTTAGCCTTTCTGCTGGAAGGACTGGGAGTTCTTCTTCTACCGCTCTCAATTACATCTTGCCTTACCGAGCAATATCTATTGTCTTACATAGGATTTTCAGTATTGGTGGTACTCTATGTTGCCATCGTCTTGGCGATAATAGACAAGTTAACATTCTCATTGAAGCTATTATTTGCAATTCCGATAGTATTGGTAGCATTGGTTTATATTGCCTTATCTACTTTTATTCTTTCGATTGAAGTGTTGCCCGAGTTATTTAACTACCCAAGCTCCCTCCGTTTCTAGATCTTAGAATCTTAAAGTGAAAGCAAGCCCTGAAGAACATCTCTTCAGGGCTTTTTTTCCACCTCATTGATTATTCTAGCCTGAAATTCGGTTATTTTTTGAAATTAAACAGAAATGTATTATCGATTATTTGCTTATCTACTTGATTGTCATTTAAATTGTCTGGAATAACACGTTAAACAGAGTACAAGAGCAAAAATCCTCGCCAAAATTTCATCCGATCCAAGAATGAATTGTAAAAACTGTCAAACCTCACTCGAAGAATCTGATGACTACTGCAGCCACTGCGGTGGCCGAGTTATTAGAAATCGCTTGACGCTGAAAAGTCTCTTTCACCATATCAACGAGACATTTTTCAATTTCGACAATAAGTTGCTACGTACATTCTTAGGTCTATTCACAAAGCCCGAAGATGTGATAGTAGGATACATCGACGGCACGCGCAAAAAGTATGTTGATGTCGTGGCATACTTTGCTTTGGCAATAACGCTTTCAGGACTTCAATTATTCGTATTGTCACGGCTGGATATTGACATGTCAAGCGCATGGGATACCAGCACAGAAGTTGGAAAGCAGCAGCAAGCATTTACAGAAGCCATTTACAAGTATACTTCTGATTATCAATCCTTGGTAATGATGATGTATATTCCATTCTATGCTTTACTCGCAAAGTTGATATTTCGGAAATACAAGAAGTTCAATTACACTGAGCTCCTAGTCGTTTTTCTCTACACCCAAGCTCATATTTCGATAGCCTCAGTGCTTTTACTTCCCTTAATCGGCTTAATTGATTTTATTTCGTTCACCGGCTATGGAATGTTGGTTTTGTTGTTTCAGTTTGGATATTTCGTTTATGCACTCAAGCGAGTCTATGGGCTAACGGTGATGCAGATTTTCTTGAGAACGTTGCTTTTTTTACTCATCATGCTTCTGCTATTTGTCGTTGCCACAGTTATTATGGCAGCTGTAATGTACCAAATGGGTATGTTCGATAAGCTTAAGGATACTGCCTAGCCTCTGTAGCTCATCGAACAAAGATTTTAATCCAAAATATTTAGCAACCTCCCTCAAGAATCAACTCATGGCGAGGAAGTCGATAGGCTCTGTCAACGGTCATAATCAGCAACACGTCGCCATAATCGAACTTTCCCTGCAGTTCCTCCAAATCAATTTCGTGATACACTTTCTCCGAAAGCATCCAGACGGTATTGGTGTCGTAATCTTTTAGTCCAATCATAAAACCCAGTGCTTTGCCCTCGATCGGTTTATTGGTTTTACGGTCTACGGCATTTACTGTCACCTTACCTCTGAGTTGTAAGACCTTCAACGGGTTCTTTTTTGATTCACCATCCCACAATGGCACTCCTTCAAAAAGTATGGCCGCGTAATTAGTGTAGAGTACTTCAGCCTTTGGCGGGATAAAATCCGTCCAAGAGTTTTGTGCTTTCGCCTGAAGGCAGAGACATAAAAGTGAGAAGATGACGATTTTAGAAGCAGTCATTTTGTTTCGCGTTTTATCGTTAACTGCAACGAATTTGACGATTTCATTCCGTACTGACTAGAATAGATGGTAAAACCATGTAAACGAATTGTAAAAGCTCGAATACTGATATAAATCAGGTGATTCCATTAGATGAAAAATCACTTTTCACTTATCTTTCCACCTGAGAAAACAATAATCCAAATCTCAAATTCAATATCAACTCCAACCTAATCAATTGAACAATATGAATTTTAAAACCGAAGTCAATCCCGGAGAAGTAAAAGTCTTTTTTAATGAACCCGCCGCAGGTAAAATTTCATTTACCGAATTAGGTCTTAAGGATGAAGACCTAAATTTTGATGGTGGTTTTGCGCGAATTGTTTTTGATTTTGAAAACATCGGTGAGCATCATTACTACCAAGTTCCCACGGTGGAACTTTCATATTCTCAAGAAACACGAGGAACACATTGGCAATGCGATTTCAACAAGACAACTGTTTTGGATAAGAATGACAACCGTGGCCGTTCTAGCGTAATCATGCTCGATCGAACAAAATTGGCAGAGTTGGAGCATCATCATAAAAATGCCATGGTCATTCACGCTGAGTTTACCGATAAGGTGCAAGTATTGGCTGCCGATTCCAGCGTAAACTTCTTCAACTAAAACAATTTAGCACTTTGAAGTTTTTCTTTATTTGCAAGAGATTTTTTGAAAATGAGAAAACTTCTGGCTATTTCCCTTACCATTATCGGTTGGTCTACCTTCTTCATTAGACTTGTACTTCGCTTGCAAACGGAAGAAGTAGAGCCGATCGAATCATTCATACAATACTTCAGCTATTTTACGATTCTGACCAATTTACTGGTCACCATCTACTTTACCAATGAGCTTGTAAAAGGGAAAGGCATCGGGCTATTTAAGCAGCAGTCGACCATTTTTTCGCTGACAGTATTTATTTTGATCGTAGGAGTGGTTTATCATATTGCCTTGAAGCCAATATGGAATCCTAAAGGTTTCACAATGGTTCTCAGCGAAATCCACCATACGATTGTGCCGCTGGGCACACTTATCTATTGGCTCTTTTTCAAAGCACAATACCGTGTCGATTTAAGTCAATGCTGCTCTGGCTGATCTATCCTTTGGTCTACATCTCCTTTGTGATCTGGCGAGGAGGTCTTTCAGGGTTTTATCCCTATCCGTTCCTAAACGTTGGTGAACTAGGCTTCAATCAGGTTTTGATCAACTCAGCAGGATTGCTCGGAGTGATGGTAGCAGGGATGGGTGTTATTTGGTTGCTGGGGAAAGGCATCACCAAGATGAGTTAGTTTCGATTCTCTCTATTAACAGAATTTGGTTTCACCCATTGCAACTTGAGTTGAAGCTCGGCGTTCATTTTTTAAATCGGAAAGATGAACAGGAGGAAATTTCTCAAAAGATCGGCAATAGGAGCAGTAGGAGTGGGCTTCCTCGGCGGAATGTACACATGGCAAGTCGAGCCGTTTTGGCTGGAGTTTGTGAAGGTGAGGATGCCGATAACCAATTTACCCGATCAGCTAGTCGGTAAAACACTGCTTCAGATTAGTGACATTCACGTGGGCAATCGATTCGATTACAACTACCTCATAGATTCATTTAAGAAAGCACAAGCCATGAGTCCCGATTATGTGGTGTACACAGGCGATTATGTGAGCTATGAAAACGAAGAGCAGTTTACTCAGTTGAAAACTGTGATGGAACATGCAGTTCGTGGAAGTACTGGCACCTTTGGTGTTCTGGGAAATCACGATTACGGAGAGAAGTGGTCGGAGCAACCCGTGGCAAACGAAATCACTGCCATAATGGAAGGAGCGGGTGTTGAAATCTTGAGCAATGATCAAGCGAAAGTGGGTGGACTTAACATCATTGGATTCGATGACTACTGGTCGCTCAATTTCGCGCCATACGAAGTGATGAACCAATACGACTCTTCAAAAGCGAATATTGTCTTGTGTCACAATCCCGACGTATGCGATCTGGATGTTTGGAAAGATCATCAAGGCTGGATTTTGTCAGGACATACCCACGGCGGTCAATGCAAACCACCATTTCTCGATCCACCCATAATTCCTGTAAGAAATGATCGCTACACTGCTGGTGAAATTGACTTGCACGATGGGCGCAGACTTTATATCAATCGCGCGCTGGGTCATTTGCGGCAAGTACGTTTTAATGTAAGGCCAGAGATTACCATATTTGAACTTCAACAGGCTTAAGAAGACTTTTTCCGAGAGAGATTTAGCTGGCACCATCGAAGATTGGGCGAAAACTTATTCATCTTTCGATGAATTTTCTAGGGCTGTGTCTTTTCTACTTTTGTTGATCTTATGAATTACAAATTCTAAGACAGTACTTAACAGGATCATAATTGCAACCCCTATAAGGAGGCGAGAACGCTCAGCTTCGTCGGCAGAGTAGAAGAAGAGTAGTACTATTCCCATGTTTAGCAATACAGCCGCAAGAAGAGGAACTGTTTTAGCCTCGGTCGTTTTTCGAATACGGAAATGACCAATATGGATGGCAGTAGTGACGATTAGGTTGGCGATACTTCCAAGAATGGCAATAGTCGTTAGATCCACAAAAAGAGCCAGAGCAATAGTGAGAACAGCAATGATCACCAATCCGTCGGTTCCTTGCTTCCAGATTCGCTTTACGAAGGTTTTGGTCAAATCGCCATAGGCTGATTCATCTTCCGACATACGGAGCAATGCAAAGATATTGGCATTGATTGCGCTAGAGGTGGAGAGGAGGGCAGTGATAGCCATAATTGAAAATCCTATCTTACCGAAGGCGGGTAAGGCTGCTTGTGCCAGGGCCGTTTCTTTAGAAACCATGACCTCGTCGGGAGTCATATTTCCAAATACAACTAAGGCTAAACCAACATAGAGTACTGTGGTGAAACCAATTGCCAATAAAATAGCCTTCATCAAATCCTTCTTCGGATTGGCCATGTCTCCCGCTGTGGTAGTGATTACCGCGAATCCCGTAAAAGCAAAATAAGTGATGGCAAGGCTCCCGAAAATACTCTGTGAGCCTGGATAAGTGGCAGGTGCGAAGCTATACCAATCGGCATAAGTGAGCCCGGCGATCATAAACACGGTGAGGATAATTACTTTGATTACGACGATGATCCCTTCTGCTTTACTTACCACACTGCTTCCTATAAAGTTTAGGAATATGAAAATGCAGATTACCCCGACGGTTAATGCATCAGCTGCGTAGACGCTCCCTTCCAGATGGAAAACAGAAACCGCATAATTCCCAAAGGTTTTGGCTACCATCGCTAATCCGATCAACATGGAAACCATAAACAGCATGGAGGCCGTAGCCGACTTTGAATTGTTTCCCAAACCTCTGTGTAAGTATTCAATGATACCTCCCGAACTGGGAAAACGAGCACCAATCTTGCCATAAGAATAGCCCGAAAGAAGGGCGATAACCCCAGCGATTAAAAACGATAGGTAAGTGGCCGAACCCGCCATTGCACCTGCTTCGCCTAGCAGTGTAAAAATTCCTGCGCCTATCATTGAGCCTACACCCAGAGCTGCAGCAGAGAAAACGCTTATTCTATTTTTTGGATTGGACATAGTAGTATTTGCGTTATCCTAAGACATCATACGATGTGAGCTGAATTGTAGAATCCATTTTTTTGGATGAATGCAATGCTGACGTCAATTTCGAAAATCTCATTCGTTAAGACCTAGCAGTGCTTTTAATTCAAATTGCTTGATAATAATATTGGCCTTGGCGCGAGTAAGAGTGGTAAGACTTTCGAGGTTTTTCTTTTGAACTTCAGAGTAGTCATTGTAAGCCAATAATCCATTTTTAAACGCATCCGTTTTTATGCGTAGTTCTTCCTGGCGAAAGTCGTAGGCACGATTTGCAGTATTCAGAAGATTAAGAGAATTTCTTAATTCTAAAACTTTCGTTTGGATATCAATTTCGGCTGATTGCTTTGACTGCTCAAGCTGCAGGCCAGCCTGCTTGAGCTGAATATCGGCCTGTTTTACATCCATTTGTTGTTTACCCCACTGAAGAATAGGCCAGCTCAAGGTTGCTCCAACGAAAACATTGTTTCTCGGAACGATGGGTAAATTCTCCAAGTAGAATCCTTGGGCTGTAAAAGTCAAATCAGGGATAAGCTGGTTCTTGTAGTAGCTCACACCACTCTGCGCCAGTCTCTCGGTAAGCTGGGCATTTTTAAACTGATAATTATTGAGCACCAAACTGTCATCAGCAGCTAGAAACAAGAGGTTCTGAATAGCAACGGTATCAATTGGAATATCCGTAGCTGACCATATGGAGTCGCTTTTGAAACTAAGTATTTGATTGAGCTTCATAAGGTAAGTCGCTCGATCAATCTTGGCCTGTTCTATTTGCGTTTTCTTATCCAATAAGTCTGCAGTAAGCCCTAGTTCATAGAGCTTTAAAACTTCACCTTCTTTAATGGCACTTTCTGCTTGCCTCAGTTGTTCTGAGACCAAATCAGACTGAGCCGTCATGTTCTCAATTTTCATGGATTCAATGACCATCCCTGCGTATAGCTTGGCGACGGCTTCTTTGATCTTACTCGAAACCTCGTTGTATTGATTTTCGAGAATTGACTTTTCGTCTTCTTTTACATCTGACGCAGCATTGACTTTAAAAATTTGTGTGATAGGCTGATAGATACCCAGATTGGCCATCCCAATAAAACGGTTGCTCTCGGGGATAGTAAACTCCGTTCCCAAGCCAATGGGCGAAATACCTCCAATCAGTGGTAGATCGGTTATGGATATTTCCACGTCGGTGGTTCTTTCAGAATTGTAGTACCAAAAATAGCCACCGTCTAAATTAACCTTGGGTAAAAAATTGGTTCGGACCTGATCGATTTCGATTTGCTTTTTTTCGATTTCCATCTGAAGCAATTGCAAGTCCTTGTCTTCTTCCTGTGCAATTAGGATGCATTCTTCTATACTAATTTCCTGAGCCTTGGCTGGAATAGAAACAACAAAAAGTAGGACAGTTGTTGCCACGACTTTTGCTGAAATACCTTTGGAAACCTTACCGAATTTCCAATACAGCACTGGAATAACCAGTAGTGTCATTACCATTGAGAATATGAGCCCAACTGCAAGGACAGTGGCCAAAGGAGCCCACAATGGTGAGCCTGAAATGATCATGGGGGTTACCCCAATCGCTGCGGCCATTGTTGTTAAGAAGATTGGTCTGATTCGTCTCTTGCCCGCATTTATTGCGGCAGTTTTCATGTCCATGTTTTGGGTTTTTACCAATTCATTTGCATAATCTACCAGTATGATGGAGTTTCTCACCGAGACTCCGATAAGGCTTGCCAAACCTACAAAAGCCGTGAATCCGAAAGGATATCCCGTAATGTAAAGACCGAAGAAGGCTCCGAAAATACTCAGTGGAATGGCGGCCAGAACAATGAATACTTGATTCAAGTATTTGAACTGAATAAGAATGACAATGAAGATGATGAAAACGCTGTAAAGAATAACCTGATTCATCTCAGCAAAGGTCTCTCTTTGGCTCTCGTCTTCTCCTCCTACACTCATAGTATACCCCGCAGGAAGTTCAAACGCTGAAAGCTTATCGTCGATTGAACTGAGAATAGTTGAGGGCAGAACAGTGCTTGCCGCTTGTGACTGAACGGTTAGCGTGTGCACACCGTTTCTTCTTAGAATATTGGATGCTTCCCATTCTGTTTCAATTTCAGCTAGCTCACTTAAGGGTACGCTTGCTCCGCTGATGGGCGAGGTTAAGTAAAAGTTGCGCATACCGTCTATAGACTTTGACTGTGCCACACCATCTTGAATGATGATGCTCAAAGGATTGTCTCCTTCATAGATCTCTCCAACCGGCAGTCCTTGATAGGCTACCGCTAATTCGCGCGAAATGGCACCATCCGAAAAACCTAGCTGGTTCGCAGCAGACCGATTCGTCTCAACCCGAATCGTTGGTCTGTTTTCATAAAAATCAGAAACGACATGAGATGAATTGGTCGCATTGGAAAGGATTGATTTCAAGCTATCCCCTATGGCTTGCAGGGTAAGTAGGTCGGGGCCTGAAAGCCTCAATTCTACCGGTGCTCCTACCGTTGATCCCTGTTGCATTTTCTTAACGATAACATCCATTTCAGGAAACTGAGCTCCAATTGACTCCTCTAGGTCGAGAACCATAGACTCGGTATCGTCTATACTATGCGTATTTATTAAGATTTGAGCCTGATTTGACTGTGGGAATTTGGCGGCATAGTTATAATAGAACCGAGGTGCTGATGTTCCTACGAAAGATGCGTAGTCTTCAATCCGTTCATCATCTTTAATGTAATTTTCAACCTTTTTGACGTAACCATCCATTTGATTGATAGATGTCCCTTCAATCGCACGTAATTCAAGAACGAATTGATCTCTTTCCGCCGCAGGGAATAGCTTTTGATTGAGGAGCAGAAATACACCCCCACCTGCAATGACTGAGATCAAAGCAAAACCGAAAATCAAACCAGGTTTTCTAAAGGAGAAGTCGAGCGCTTTGTCAAATCCAATCTGAAGATAATCCAGAAAGCTCTTTCGACTGCTGGCTTTTTTCTTCAGGCCACCCTTGATGAACGTATAGCATAGATAGGGCGTGAGAAACATGGCCACTACAAATGAGGCATTTATCGCAATCGCCACCGTAATTGGTAAGGACTGTATGAATTCGCCCACGTAACCGGTAAGAAACAGGAGAGGAGCGAAGGCACCAACGATCGTAAGTCCTGCTGTAAACATGGGGATCTTAAGCTGATCTGCTGATTTCCATGCCGCTGAATAATTATCCATGCCTTCATCTAGTTTCTCAACGTAATTATCGGCAATCACGACTGCGTCGTCCACCAGCATTCCCAGCACTACAATGAGCGACGCGAGAGAAACTTGTTGAAGCTGAATTCCCACTCCGTCCAGAATGGTAAAAGTTAAGGCCACCGTCACTGGAATGGCAGCTGCAGCAATTATTGCCACACGGAACGGTAGCAATAAGAGAATCACTACCACCACGGCTATGATCGCTATGAAAAACTCACGTATAAAATCATTGATACTCTCAGAAACATTCTGTGGTTGGTTTACAATTTCTACGATCTCTACATCATCTGGGATCTCTGATTTAAAACCATCAATTACACTCTCGACCTCTTTCCCAAAATCCACTATGTTGAAACCATTCTGCATTTCGAGCGACATCAGTACGCTTGAGGTGCCATTGACTCTGATGAATTGTTTCGGTTCTTCATATCCGCGTTCAATGGTCGCGACAGAAGCCAAATTAATCGCACCGCCGAGTGGATTCACTCCAATAATTTGGTTCCTTAAATCCTCAATATTCTCAAAGCGATTAGGATTTCTAACATTTAAGGTCATGCCGTCCGAAGTCACTTTGCCGGAAGGAAACACGGTATTGTCTCCCTTGATAGCTGCTAATACTTGCGGTAAAAAGATTTTATACTCACTCAATTTTTGGTTGTCAATATTGACGAAGAAACATTCCTTTTCGGCGCCTATCTTTTTGATCTTTGAAAGTGATCTTATGGCCCTCAACCGATCACCGAGTTCTTCCAGATATGTTTCTAATTCGCGGCTATCTCTCTTGTCGCTTTGGAAGCTAATCAACAGCGCAATGGTGTCGCCAAAATCTGATTCGACAATCGGGCCCACCAGTCCAATCGGAAGTTCAGTTAGTTTCAACAGATTGAGTCTATGTTGGAGTTTGGACCAAAAGAGATCAGCATTGGTTACGAAAGACTCAAGCTCTACAACGATGTAGAGCACACCTTGTCTGGAATTTGCGTAGGTTTTTTCTTTTCGTACCTCTTCGTATGAAAATAGAATTCGCTCAATTTCTTCTGTCACCTCATTATCCATTTGCGAAGCAGATGCTCCGGGATAGGCGGCAACAATGAGGCCTTGTCGAATATTGAACTTAGGGTCTTCTCGCCTTGGCATTGTAAGCAAGGCGTATATCCCGAAAGCAAAAATGAGGAATGTAATACTCAGTACAACCTGTTTGTTGTCGAGTGCATTTTTGATAAAAGACATCTATTCAACTTTTATGGGTGTACCATCCAATAAATCAATGGGAGGGTTGACTATAAGTTCATCTCCCGGGTTTAAGCCAGTAGCCAGAATAGCGTTATCACCAACAATCCTCTCTGGCACCACTCTTTGCTTTCTGGCAATTCCGTCGCGGTTTACAAATACAAATTTCAACCCGTTGGGATCTGACTTTACATTGGAAACAGGAACTTGAATCACGGAATCCGTTGCGTGCTCCTTGACTTGTACGTTACAAAGCATGCCGTCTTTCAATTTCAGGTCTTGATTGATTATGGCAACAGAGGCTTCGTAGGTTCTCGTAAGCCTTGAGGCAGATGGGCTAATCTTATAAATCGTTCCATACAAGGTGTCTCGAATTGCAGGGATCTCAATGGTGCATGAATCATTGAGGTCAACCAAGTAAATGCTCTTTTCAGGGATTCCCACCTTAGCATAGACAGATTCGGCATTGATTACGGAAATCACAGGCTGCCCTTGCTCAACCCCGCTGCCTTTGCGGGCCCATATGCGTTGTACTATACCGTCAATCGGCGACTTTATTTCAGTGTAGGATCTCTTGTTTTGATAAAGCTTGTAGTTGGCCTGTGCCTCAGCTCTTAATAGTTTGATTTTTTCATATTCTGCTTCCGGTAAGCTTCCTGAAGCATACATATTCGACAGTCGATCATATTGATCATTTGCTTCGTCAAGCTTTGACTTGGCAATGCTTAGCGCCTGATCATAGTCAATGGGATTTAGCTTTGCTAAATTTTGCCCTTCCTTTATTTCATCCCCTTCTTTTACCAGAATATCGGAAATCTTGCCGGGCACTAAAAAGGAAAGCTCGTGCTGAGAAGAGGCCGTGATTTCTCCGGATAGATTCATCACAGGATGCACACCCTGTACTTTTACAATCTTCGATTTTACTACTACATCGGCTTTTACCGGCTCAGGACTATTCCCACAACTTTGGAGTAATATGAAGAACAGTGTGATACCGCAAACGTTGGTGCGAATTGGTTTCTTTGGGATAAGAGGCATTCTAATAAGGCTAATTGTAACTATTGGCTAAACTTAGTGAAAATACTACCCTTACGACAAGTGAATGAGCAGTATGGTTCAGAGAATGATCCATATATAAACACAAAAAACTCTAGATATAAATCTAAACTCAGAATAATTGCGCTTAATCGACCTTTGAGAGTCTAAAATGAATTCGTGTCATCACTTGTGTAAGACATTCCATTCAGGTGAAAAAAAAATGTCGGCGCAAAGGTTCATTGCCTTATTGATTGATTCTTTGCACCATTGACTGATTTAAATTCACAAAAAAGTAGCTTCGTAGCGAAAAAACATCCACGAATTTTGGCAAATAATAGTTTGATTAATCCAACCTCTCGACAAAACAGAATCCAAGAACTCGACATCTTCCGAGGCTTTGCCATATTCGGGATTTTCATGGTGAATATTTTGGTGATGGATATCTCATTTGTCTATCGCGGTGAATGGGTGACAGAACAAACAGGTTGGATTCAAGACATTCCAAGGTTCATTTTGGAAGAGCTTTTCTTTGGCAAGTTCTTTACCATTTTCTCTTTCCTATTCGGAGCAGGCGTGGCCCTTCAGATTTCTAAAGCCAAGGAAAAAGGAAGCTTTTCAAATTTATTTTTCGTCAGGAGATTTTTCAGTCTTTTTGTATTTGGGGTAGCGCACATCCTTTTTATTTGGTCGGGCGATATTCTCCACATCTATGGTGCTTTGGGGTTTCTCCTTCTCGCATTTTTCAGGCTCAAGGCAAAGAGTCTTATTTGGATTGCTTCGATAATCTTCCTCTTTCCATTTTATTTCCAACTCGTTGAGTGGTTGATCAATAATCAGTTGGGGTTTGATCACATGGCACCTTTGGCTGATTTTTCAAGAGAGCAACTGGCAGAGCTGAAGCACAATGGATCCTACCTCAGTGGCATTTCATTGCGGTTGAAGGAATACTCCTTTGTGATGATCTACGTTTATGCCGCTATGATTCCTGCTGCTCTTGCCATGATGCTGTTGGGTGGAGCTTTCGTGAAAAAAGGAATGCTAAACAATTTGACAATGTGGGTTCGAAAGGGCAGGATTATCATGCCTGCTGCCTTTGTTTTCTTTCTGGCCTACCGCCTCATTCTTCTCTATTACGTCAAACCCAATTTTGACGTCACACCTGGTTCAGGTTTGGCCACTTTTTTAATGACCATTTATTATTTGGCAGACCTGATTATCTCCCTTTGCTATTTATGGTTCTTAGCTCTTGTCCTCCAACATCCTTTTCCACGAAAGCTCCTTCAACCGCTGGCAAATGTGGGGCGAATGGCGCTTTCCAATTACATTCTCCAAAGTCTTCTGGGCTATTTTATCATGAGGACGTTTAATAGATATGATACATTGAGTATTGCAGAATGCGTGCTGATCGTTATTGTGATTTTCTCCTTGCAAATAATCATAAGCAAGTGGTGGTTGAGTCGGTTCAAATTCGGGCCGTTGGAATGGCTTTGGAGGTGCATATCTTATTGGAAAATTCTCCCAATTCGGTAGCGAGTAAATTTGTAGTTGCAATACTTCCGAATGAACCAAGCGCAAATCTCAATTATCATTCCCGTGCTCAATGAGGCCTCAACCATTGAGAAGATTGTCAAATTCCTTTTCGAAGTAGTACTACAGGAGATGGTTGCGGAGATTATTCTGGTAGATGGCGGTAGCACGGATGGTTCTCTCGAGATGATGCGTAAAATAGGTGGGGTGGTTGTTGTACAATCCGAAAAAGGCAGAGCGCTGCAATTGAACGCGGGTGCTGCTATTGCGAAAGGTGAGATCCTGTATTTTCTTCACGCCGATTCATTTCCACCCAAAGGGTTTGAGCAAATGATTGTGCAGTCCAAAGCCGAATCGGGATGCTTCAGACTCAGGTTTGATCCAGCCAATTCTCTCTGGCTTAGACTGGCTCCTTGGTTTACAAAATTTGACTCGTTCTTATTTAGGGGTGGAGATCAGTCACTATTCATCGAAAGAGAAGTGTTTGAGTCTCTCGGAGGTTTTGATGAGCGTTACAAAATCTATGAAGATGTGGAGTTTATCAACCGCATTAAGAGAAAGCATGACTTTGAAATTCTTAATGATTATGTGGTTACATCGAGCCGCCGATTTCAGGAGAATGGAACTATGAGACTATACTTTCACTTTGCGGTTATTCACCTGAAAGCGCTGATGGGGAAGGATCCAGCCTCACTTTCTGTGTATTACGAGAATCACATAAAATGATCTGCGAGATAGCTTAAATCTGAAAATTCAAGCAAAACTCTTACAATCTCGATTTTAATAGTTTGAAAATAAAGTTTGTTAAGTGGATTGGCCAAGTACCAATAAAGACTGCATCTTTAGCACCATGAGCTCCACAACAAATTTACGAACGAAATCTACAATCGTCCTCTTATTTGTCTTTTCCATTTTCTCTAGCCTAGTCTGTCTGGCTCAACCCAATCACCAAGAGATTCGAGAAGACCTCTCAGAAATACTCAATGACATCGAGCAGAATTACATCTATCTGCAAGACAAGAAGGTGGATTTGGAATGTATAAAGGCATTTTACTTTTCGCAGATTGAAAGAATTAAGTCTGAAGAAGAAACCGTCTTGTTCTTTGAGTACCTCCTGGACGAGTTTTATGACAATCATTTGATGTTGATGACCAACAGGAGTTCGTCATATCGCCTTTTTGCACCGATTTATCTCTCGATGCAGAATGATCGCGCCGTGGTATCGAGTTTATGGCTCTCTCAAAGCAGTGGTTTTGTGCAAGAGCTTTTGGGAGCGGAACTCGTGGCATTTAACGGGGTTACTCTCGATCAACAGATTATTGATTTCCCAACGCATTGCCAAGACAAGGATGATCCTGAAGTGCGCGAATGGATAGTCAATAAAATCATTTCAGGGAGGTACAATAAGCCTAGAATACTAACCCTTAAAATGTCTGATGGAACCATATTCTACTTTGATTTGGATCGTGTGAAATTCAATGAGGATAAAAACTTATTAAGCCATACCATCAAAGAAGACATTGGTATCATCCGAATAAATAATTCCCTAGGAAGGGATGAAGTGATCAATGCTTTCGATGCAGCGTTGGATTCGCTTTGGGATACCAAAGGGTTGATTATCGACTTGAGAAATACACTCTCCGGAGGAGATACCTACGAGGCTCGTGGCATTATGAGTCGTTTTGTTGACGAACCCAGTCCTTACCAGCGTCATTCTTTTTTCGAAACAGGAGAAACCACTCCAGCGGTGGAGCGCTACTTCATAGAATATGTTACCCCCAGAGGTATTCAATACAAAAAACCTGTCGTGATTTTAGTTGGCCGCTGGACGGGAAGCATGGGTGAAGGGATGGCTATCGGTTTTGAAGGGATGGGTAGAGCCAAAGTTGTCGGGAGCGAAATGAGGCGCTTGGCAGGTGAGGTGTACAACTTTGGCTTTAAGCACCAATCATACGGATACAAAATCTCTACTGCCAAGCTATTTCATATCAACGGTACTATCAGAGAATCATATGTGCCTGTGAATTATGTTTCACAAACGAGCCTTTCAACTGACGAAGTGCTCGATGCTGGAATAGAGTTGATTCTGAAAGAAAATCTCAATCCCGACAGCCTTTTAGCTGAAGAATTGGAAATGCTGGGTATTCAGGATCAGATGCTCAGAAAACTTCTTCCTGAGACTGAAGAGCTTTTTGGACGTGACTCCAGAGAGTATAAACACATGTGGGCATTGATCGATCAACAAGACAGTATCTGTACCAAGAAGCTACTGACTATTTTGGAAGATGAAGGATGGGTCGGCAAAAGCAGAGTTGGACCCGAGGCCAATCAGGCCATTTGGCTAATCATCCAACATGCGTCACTTCCAACACAAGAAAAATATCTGCCCCTTTTGATCGCTTCTGTTCGAGAAGGTGAATCGGAAGGCTGGCAGTTGGCCTACCTCCAAGATCGCGTTTCAGTCAGGAAGGGAGAAAAGCAAGTTTATGGCACCCAGGCATTGTGGGATGATGAGCTTAAGAAAAATGTGATTCAGCCGATTCGCGATGTGAAGAATGTAAATGAGCGAAGGTCTGAAATAGGTCTTGACTCTATTGAAGAGCACGCCGCATCCAATGGATATCTATTTGATCAATAGCAGTATTCTCTAACACAATAGTCTCGATTCTCTTAAAGGGAATCTTTCAGATCTTGAACTTCGAATGTTTCAAAAGGCTCTTTCCCCTTGGTGAAAACTCGAACCGTGTGCTCTCCGATAATCTTCCATTCTTCATCTTGAATCTCAATCGCCGACCCTTCTCGAATGCCAAAGACGGGAATATCGCTTTGAGTGTGAAATTCTTTGATGCGGGTTTCTCGTGTTTCGCCCATGTGTTTGCTGGTAGGGTCGGGATCGAGGAAGTGGGGGTTGAGATTGAAAGGAACCAACCCCAATGCTTCAAAAGACTGGGGGTAAACAATCGGCATATCGTTGGTGTTGTTGATCGTTTTTCCAGCAATGTTTGAGCCCGCGCTGGTTCCCATGTATGGGGTTCCTGACAATACCTTATCTCGAAGCGGTTCGACTAAGCCATTCTCTTGAAGAGTCTTTAAGAGTAAAAAAGTATTTCCACCACCGGTGAAAATCCCATCGCATTCATCAATCGCTTTTTGAGGAGTGTTCCAATTGTGAATTCCCTTTATCGATATTCCTGCATCTGCAAATGCTTTCGAAGCGGCATTGGAGTATTCTTCGATACTGATTCCACCTGGCCTGGCGTAGGGAATGAAAAGTAGATTCGTGCATCCTGAAAAAAAGCGAACCACATCGGGCATAACGTAGCTCAAGTATGGGCTTCCGTGTACCGTAGATGTGCTGACTAAGAGAATTTGTTTTGCCATGGCACAAAGCTATAAGATCGATTTAACTTATAGTGATTCCCCAGAAGCATACCAGTAGTTTGGAAATCTCGGCAATGAAGGTTGCTTGAAAAAGAAAAGTCACGAAAATCACCTGACCTAGAAGTTAGAGATCAGAGACCGTGCGGTGGTTAGACGAAAAATGTGCGAAGTTCGAGTTGACCAGCCTACGGGAAGGCTGCGTGTAAAGGTCAAGCTCGAATTTGGATTTTTCGGGGCCTTTTTTGTTTACTTTTTGGGCCAACAAAAAGTGAAGAAAATTTCAACAAGAGAATCAGATAACTTATTATTGATAGATCGAAAAGCCCAATCTCATCGGCCATGGAACCAATTATTGACCACATCCAGATTACCGTTAAAAATCTCGAAAAAGCGGAGGCATTCTACGATGCATTTTTACCGCTTCTTGGTTTTGATCTAAGCAAAAAAGGAAAGGGTAGAGTAGAGGCCCACGATTTTGATGTGATCGAATATGTTCACCCCAACATAACCTTGGGGATTAACTCTCCTCGAGAGCAGTTCAAAGATGATGATGTGCATCGCCGCAAACCAGGATCCTTGCACCACTTGGCCTTTCGAGCTGAATCTACAGAAGAAATTGATCGGCTTTATCCAAAAGTCGTTGAGGCAGGGGCAAACATCGTAGAACCGCCTCAATACTATCCTCAACATGGGGAGAAATACTATGCCTTGTTCTTCAAAGATCCCAGTGGAATAAAGCTGGAAATCATGCACGAAGAGTGTTAAGAATTCATTATTTAATTGCGCGTTGCGTTTTTGCCGTAGTCTGAGCCTTAAGTTTGGAAATAAATTACTGAGGATATGACAAAGCGCTGCATTCAAATCTCATTCTTTCTAAGTGGTTTTATCATTGTAAACTCTCTCTGCGCGCAGTCGGATATGACAGCAACAAATTTTGAAGAGGTGGTAATGAACTACGAACCGAAACAGAGGCAAAATGTCTCTGATAAGGATTTCAACTTCGCTTCAATGGTTATTCGTGAGACTAAGCTGGTAGTAAGAGGGGACGAAGAGGGATTCAATCGGGCTGACTACATGAATGTCCTTACGGCTTTTTTGGCATTAAAGGAATCAAAAGAGAATATTGATTTGGCCTTCGCCAAACTGAGTAATTCGGATGGATCGTGTGAATATTTCTTAAGTTTTGGAGACGAACTGCTAGCTAAGGAATCATTTCAAACCATCCGTAAGAGTTTTGAGGCAAAGATTGCGGAATGCAAACGCGATGATACTCCCAAGGCTAGCTTTGAGTTGGATAACTACTGTTTAGAGTACAAATTAGACTCGAAACTTGTGATGTTAATTTCAGAGGTCGATACGAAAGATAAGCTATACCGAAAAGGAGATTTCGATAACCATAAAGACGATCAGCGACTACTGGATATGGAAAACCAACGGAACATCGATTCGCTATTCGCGGTGCACGAAAAGTACCTTGGCAAAAGCATGGTCGGACCCAAGTTTGAATCTGTGATGTGGGCTGTTATCCAACACTCCAATGAGGCTATGATGAAGAAATACCTCCCTGTCATGAAAGAATCGTTAGCTCGCGGAGATATGGGTGAAGCCATGTTAAAAATGACCATAGATCGCTACTATGCTTTAGCCCATGGCTATCAAGTTTTTGGTTCTCAGGCGGGAATGAACGTAGATTTGGCTACGGTCGAAAAGAGAAATGAAATTGCCAGGTTTTACGGGATAAAGAATTAACTTTCTCGAAGTCTCCCCGAAATAGTAATTTGAGAGAATGAAAAGTCAGTTAATATATTCTACTTTTTTTTGGTCAGTCGCCTTCGTATTTCTATTCCAATGCTCACCGTTCGATTGCCTCGCTCAAAAATCAAAGGAAGTCAAATCTATACTAGACGAAATAATTTCCCATGCTGAAGAGTCATCGCTTTACCGCGATGGTGTAGACTGGAATTCTGTCAAGCAGGAAATGTATGCTTTAGCGGAAGAAGCCGACTCAATTTCGCAATTAAAACCAGCGTTGGAATTAATGCTCAACGAACTCAACGACACCCATGGTCGTGTTTTTCACAACAACCAATACCTGGCTTATCACACAGGCAATCGACCATCGAGGCCCGACGGTTTTGACTGGGATGTATACACGGACATTCAATCTGCTCAGGTCTATCCATTTATCGCCGAGAATCTAGAGAACGAAATTGGATATGTACGTATCGTCGGTCTGCCCATGGGCGACAATCAAAAAATGTCAAATGATATCCAAGATGCTGTTTGTGAGATAATTAAAAATGGCGCTACCAAATGGATCATCGATTTGCGATACAATGGCGGTGGCAATATGTTTCCGATGGTAGAAGGTCTCACCTCGATAATCGGTGATGGGCCAGTAGGTGGCACCAAGGGTGTCACTGAAGAGGAAAGCTCTGTCTGGAAAATTGAAGATGGAGATTTCTACTACGACGAACAAAATGTAGCAATTGACAATAGATGTCCGCTGGAAGAGCTACCAAAAATCGCGGTTTTGACGAGCAGCTATACAGCAAGTTCAGGAGAAGCCCTAGCGGTTATTTTGAAAGGACGTCCTGATACCCGTTTTTTCGGAAACAACAGCTATGGCATGATCACCGCAACGGATTATCATCCTATAGATAAGTCGACTGTGATGAGTATTTCGGTGAGTTATTACAAAGATCGAAGTGGAAAAGTCTATACCACCAATGTTGATGTGGATGAAGAAATTCGATTCGTCCCTGCAGCTAGTTTACCTAGTGATTTGGCAGTGGCAGCTGCTAAAAATTGGCTAATAAGATAGATCGAATCCAATTTTGCGGCAGATATCTATCCTGAACAAATAGTAAATTTGATGTCCGCACTGAACGCGACAAGCATTGACAGAACTTGAAAAATACATCAACTCACATCTGGGCATAGCGCAATGCGATGTAGCTAAGGCCGCTTCCCTTTTCAAACCTTCCAAATTAGAAAAGGGGCAATACTTTGCCCGAATTGGCGAACGTTGTGAGCGCCTTAGTTTTGTCCAGTCCGGATTCGTTCGCGTTTTTGCTTATACCGATTCAAAAGAGGTCACGCAATGGATATCTTCCAAAGGCTATTTTATTGCCGATCTTTCTAGTTTGATTTTTGGGACTCAATCGCGGTGGAACATTCAAGCCATAACTGATGTAGAATTGTTCACCATAGAAGGAGAAGACTACAAAAACCTGGCTACCGTAGTTCCCAACTGGCCTGCTATGGAAAAGCAGTTTATTTCGTCCTGTTTTATCACCTTGGAAAACAGAGTTTTCAATCATCTTTCTCTTAGCGCAGAGGAACGCTATGATCAGCTTTACACCTTCAATAAGGACTTGTTTCAGCATGTCCCACAGCAATATCTCGCTTCGATGCTGGGAATGACGCCCGAAACATTCAGTAGAATACGCGCCAAAAAGGTTTCTTGATATAGATCAAGTGAATAGCAAACGGTATACTCCAACTTTGCCACAGCAAACAACAAAACATGGCAAAAGAACTATTCACATCGATTCAAATCAAAGCCAGCAAGGAGCTGGTTTGGAAAGTATTAACTGATTTTGACAAGTATCCCGAATGGAACCCATTGATCACCTCACTTAAAGGAGAAGTCGCGGCAGGAAAAAGGATAACGGCCAAGGTTGCCGGAACGACTTTCAAACCCGAAGTGCTCGTTTTCGAAGAGAATATAGAGCTCAAATGGCTCGGACACCTTTGGATCAAAGGACTCTTTGACGGGGAGCACCGCTTCCTTTTAACTGAAAACAAAGACGGTGTATGCTTTGAGCAAAGCGAAAAGTTCGGTGGCATACTCGTTCCGCTTTTCGCGAAAAGTCTAGATGGGAAAATCAAAACTGGTTTCGAAGAAATGAATATTGCACTCAAAAGAAGAGTAGAAGAAATCCAAGGACAGTAGAATCGACAACTTTATTTACTTTGGTCGTATGTCCGACGAATCGATCCCTTGCCCAGAATGTAAATCACCCTATGGTTACCCTACTGGAACAGGCCTTATGGCTTGCCCGGAATGCGGTCATGAGTGGAACCCTGAAGAACTAGCCGAGGAAAGTTTGGTGAAAGATTCCAATGGAAATGTTCTCAACGACGGTGATTCTGTCATTGTAATTAAACAACTGCCGGTAAAAGGCTCTTCTTCGCCAATCAAAGTTGGAACCAAGGTCAAGAACATCAAACTGGTAGAGGGCGACCACAATATCGCTTGTAAGATCGATGGATTTGGAGCGATGGGACTGAAGTCCGAGTTTGTGCGGAAGGCCTAAGATCAATCTATGCTAAGGTGCATTTGTGGCTTTAAGGCGGGTAATTCTCGCCAATTGACCGACTCAGATATTGCATAAAAACTGTTCGATCCATTAGCGATCCTCAGCTCTCCCGTGGTCCCGTTGTATGTGTAATGGAGAATATTCTCTTCTCTGTTGTAATCAATTAAGTTCATGGATTTCTCAATCGGATCGATCTCCAGTTTGTAATCTTTCATCCTGAAGTCATTGTCTTGAAAAATCAAATAACCATCTCGATGGATGAAGATCATTTTCAAATTTGGGTCTGAAGAATCCGTCACTTCATAAGCTCCATGGAGAAAAGGCCTTTCGGCAAGATCGTCGTTGTAAACTCCATTTTGCCAAAAGGGTAGGATTGATTGGATCAGAGCGATTCCAATGATGATCACCTTCGCGATTACCTGAATCTTGGAAGAATTCCAATCGGAGGGAAGCGTAGGTAATTCGGTGAGCTTTGCGTTTTCTTGATAAGAGAAAACCGCCAAAAAACTACGTGCGAATGGAGCCAAGAGAACTACAGATATCAGCAGCAGTAAAAGCGAAAGGGCTTTCACCGAAATATCAAAACTAAAGTTCACTGCGACCACATTCACCAGAATGCCGAGTGCCAGAATAAGACCAATGACGCGCGTCTTCCGAACGAGTAAAAGCATAGCAGCCAGCACTTCGGCCCAACCCAAAAAGAGATTGTATTCATATGAAATGCCCATCGTGCTCCAGTACAAGATGTCCTTGTCGAGCATCCCAAAGGGAGTAAATAGAATATTGGGCTCCGGAAGATAAAACTGCGCTTTAAAGACTTTGTCCACTCCATAATTCAGTAAAACGAATGCTAAGAAATAAGTCAGCACGATTTGAACCGAAGCCATCAATCGACTATTGTGCTTTTGGCGAAAGCCCAAAATCATTGAAAATGGTACAACCAGAGCTAGCAGCAGCCACATAAAGCTACTGTCTGAAGAAATCTCTTGAATCCAATTCTCTGTTTGGTAAAAGAATCCACCCGCGAACTTTAGCAGTGGTAATAAAAGTGCATCTGCCAGGGATTTTTGCCAACCAAGGAAATCTAGTGGCCCGGGAATTAAAACAATGGCAAGAGCCGAATAGAATAATCCGGCTTGCCAAAGATGCTTGAATAGTCGCGATTTCAAATCTTCGCTGCCGCCCATGATTTAGCGCTTACGGAATAAGCGATACCTGTCAAAGCTAGAACCAATAGCAGTATGAGTGGAGTATTGCCACGCGGAGGAAAGGTTGAAAAGGGAATGATCTCGTTCTCGTCAGTTGCCTTTTCTTCATTGTCGTAGCCCACGAATACTACCTTATCAATGTCGTTTTTGAAGTGATAGTCTCGCTTTACTACCATCTTGATGCTATCAAGCGAATGCTGTCGCGAAAAAAGCGGATGGTTATACACATACTCCCGATCTGGCTTCCAGCTAGATTTGTCCTTCTTGCTTTTCTTCGTCTTTATTTCCTCGTTAAAGTAGCTTGTGACCAATATCACCCGGTGTTCATCGACATAGATCACGCTGTCGAGCTGAGCATTTATCACATAGCGATCGGGTGCTTCACCAAAGTTTGATTCAATTGGATTGAAATCATCGCTGTTCAAGGCAAGCTGAAAATTCTCAGCCGTTCCGCTGTGACTCTTGTGCGCAATAAGTTTTGTCTGGGAAAAACCAGATAGTCCAATACTTAGAATGGACAGTGTTAAGGCAAGGTGTTTCATGGGAGTTGGATTTATTTTCCCTCCCAAATACCACAAACCATGCCTCAATCTTTTAAGACTCGATTACTCCTTAAGCCCTTCCAGATCCAAAACGAAAGCATACTCCAAAGCGATTTCTTTGTAGCGATCAAATCGTCCTGAAGCTCCGCCATGTCCTACTTTCATGTTGCAGTCCATGACGAGAAGATTGTCATCCGTTTTTAGCTCTCTTAGCTTGGCTACCCATTTTGCGGGTTCCCAATACTGCACTTGGCTGTCCCAATATCCGGTCGTTACCAGCATGTTTGGATAATCCTTTGCTTCTACATTATCGTAAGGAGAATAAGACTTGATGTAGGTATAATACTCGGCATCTTTTGGATTTCCCCATTCGTCAAATTCTCCTGTAGTTAGAGGAATAGACTCATCAAGCATAGTAGAAATCACATCGACGAAAGGAACTTGAGCAATCACACCATTCCACATATCGGGAGCCATGTTAGCGATGGCACCCATCAGCAATCCTCCTGCACTTCCACCTTGCGCGTAGAGGTGATCAGCATTGGTGAACTGCTCATCAATTAAGAATTGTCCGCAGTCAATGAAATCCGTGAATGTGTTCTTCTTGTTCAGAAGTTTTCCGTCTTCGTACCACTCGCGACCTAAATCTTGGCCTCCGCGAATGTGCGCGATGGCAAAAGCAAATCCGCGATCGAGCAAACTAAGGCGCACGGAACTGAACGTTGGATCCATTGTGGCACCGTATGATCCGTAAGCATAAAGCAGGAGAGGAGCCTTGCCGTTTTTCTCGTATCCTTTCTTGTAAACTACTGAGATTGGAACCATTTTGCCATCGCGAGCAGGCGCCATCAATCTTTCAGAAACGTAGTTCGCGGCATCAAACTCACCGCCCAGAACTTCTTGTTGTTTCAAGATTTCCCTCTCCTTGGTCACCATATTGTAATCGTAGGTCGTTCTCGGAGTGGTCATGGAGGTGTAGCCAAAACGAAGTGTTTCCGTTTCAAACTCAGGGTTTCCGGTGGTGTAAGCGGTATAAGTCGGATCGTTGAATTCGATGTAGTGCTCTTCACTTCCGTTCCAAGGCATCACCCGAAGGTTGATCAACCCTTGCTTGCGCTCGGTCACCACAAGGTGGTTCTTGAAAATGTCGATTCCCTCGAGCAAAACATCCGCTCGATGAGGGATGATATCTTTCCAATTCTCTTTGCCCGGGTTTGAAACAGGTGCTTTTACAAGCTTGAAGTTCTTCGCATTCTCGTTGCATACAATGTAGAAGTCGTCCCCAAAATGATCCACACCGTATTCCAATCCACGAACTCGTGGTTGAATCATAGTCCACTCCCCATCGGGAGTATCGGCATCGAGGAAACGGTACTCATTGCTCATCGTTTGATAAGATCCTATGATAAGGTATTTCCTTGATTTGGTCTTGTAGATAAACGTTCCAAAGGTGTCATCTTTCTCCTCGTAAACCAGCTCGTCTTCGGAGATGTCGGTACCTAATTTGTGTTTGTAAATCCGATAAGAACGCAGCGTTACCGGGTCTTGCTTCGTGTAGAAAATGGTCTTATTGTCATTCGCCCAAGTGATTCCGCCAGTGGTTTCGGCTATTTCGTCCGAAAGGATTTCACCTGTCTCGAGATTTTTGATGTGTATCGTGTATTCTCTTCGTGATACATAATCAGTGCTGTAAGCCATCATCTTATTGTCTTCGCTCACTTCATATCCGCCTATGGCAAAGTAGCTTTTGTCCTTGCCCATTTCGTTTCCGTTGAGCAAGATCTCTTCTTCAGCTCCTTCGGTTAAGGCCTTTCGGCAATAAAGCGCATAGTCGCCACCTAATTCGTAGCGGGAGTAGTAGCTGTAGCCATTCGTGGAAACAGGGACAGACTGATCGTCTTCTTTTATTCTGGATTTGATTTCATTGAAGAGCTTGTCCTGAAGTGGCTCGGTATGCTTGAGCATCGCTTTGGTATAAGCATTCTCCTCATTCAGGTAGTCCAACACATCCTGAGTTTGGGCATCCGGCGTTTCTGCTTCTTTCTGCTCATCACTCAAACGCATCCAGAAATAGTTGTCAATTCGAGTGTCGCCGTGGGTCGTCAATTCTTCTGCTACTTTTTTGGCTATCGGTGCTTTCATTTCCTTTTCGGCGCTTTGTTCTTTTTGTTCAGTTCCACAACTCATTACCGCAATAGCTATAGCAGATAGGGCGATTGTCTTACACACTTTATGGATCATGAGTTGTGGTTTTTTTTGGTTTGTGCCGCGAAGATAAAAGAAGTACGCGAGGTCAGATGCTTATCACATTTAGAAATAGTCGGGTACATGTCATTTCTTGGATTGATTCGAGATTCAGCGCCTTTAGCAGGAAAAGTCAATTTTTCTTTTGTAAAATCGTCTTCTAGTTATCCCGATCTGTGTTTTTATTTTCTAAAAAGAGCAACCCCATTGTTATTCGTCCTTACGGAGGTTACGCCAATGATGCTCGATTTTTCGCGAAAGCGAGAGTACTCGAAGACAAGGGAATAGAGCATTTGGAAACTGATGGAATGCTGAGAACGCTCAGGAACTTCTACAAGAGAATGGGTAGCGATGAGAAGAAGGGAATGCAGGTAGAAGTAAGCTGGAACGGTGGGCACAAGGAGCTTGTGTCAGACAGAGAAGGGTATATCAATCTCAATGCAGCGCACGGATTGGGCAGCTTACCATCATCAAATGATTGGCTTGATTTGGAATTTAAGTTAAGCGATGAGCAAGCTGATCATCCGTTTTCAACTAAAATATTACAGCCAGGGAAATCGGCAGAGTTTGCATTGATCTCCGACATAGACGACACGATCATCCACACCGGCGTGGCCTCGCGACTGAAGTGGCGACTTTTGGTGAACTCCCTGGTGAAGAACCCATTTATTCGAAGACCCTTGCTAGGCGTTCGCGATTTCTACCAGGCTCTCCACGAAGGGAAGTCAGGTAAGCCAACGAACCCGGTATTCTACGTTTCAAATAGCCCTTGGAATTTGTTCGGCTACCTCAATACTTTTCTGAATTATCACGCATTTCCGAAAGGCCCGCTCATCCTTCGGGATATCGGTGTAAAGCCGATGGAACACACCGAACACGGTGGTAAATATGGCAGAGTAAGAGAAATCATCGATGCCTTTCCCGACATGAAGTTTGTCCTTTCAGGCGATTCTGCGGAAGCGGATACGGATATCTACCTGCAGCTAGCACGAGAATACCCCGATCAAATCCACAGTATTTTCATCCGAACGGTAAAACACAAGAAGCGCATGAGAAGAGTCAAAGCCTTGATAGAGGCGAACCAAGACGTAAATGTTCGATTGATCAGCCATTCATCAGAGGGCCTGGCTTTCGCCAAAGAATTAGATCTCCTTTAGTTTTGACGGATTCACTAAAAGCAGACTCAGGCTCGGCAGGTCAATTCCGTCATTTCGTTTTGCACAAACCTCATGGCTATTTGTCTCAATTGATCAATAACCAAGAACGCAGGAAAAACAAACGCTTATTAGGAGAGCTATTCGATTTTCCACCCGGCACAATGTCCATTGGCAGGCTCGACGAAAAGTCGGAGGGACTATTGCTTCTCACCACGAATGGCAAGGTGAGTAAGCTGATTAGTAGCAACAAGTTTGAGAAAGAGTATTACGTGCAGGTGGATGGGGTAATTGATCAAACGGCAGTTGACCGTTTAAAAGTAGGAGTGAAGATCACAGTTAAGAAGGAGCCATACGTTACCACACCTTGTGAAGCGAGAATATTGAAAGAAATACCCTCATTTCTAGGCGAATCCAATCATGTGCGCGATGATCGGCACGGGCCTACCTCTTGGATTTCTGTCACACTTACTGAAGGCAAGTTCAGGCAGGTACGCAAGATGACCGCTGCCGTGGGTTTCCCAACATTGCGTTTGGTTCGAATAAGAATAGGATCCACATGGCTCAAAGGTCTTCAGGTAGGGGAAGTAAAAGAAGTAGATCAGTTCAAACTTTAGCTGCGCCTTATTTGTTTTATCCTCATGGGAAAGGTAATTGAAGCCCACCACGACTTAGAAACGGTACGCAGGCTCTGCATCGGACAGCTGGCGAGAGGCGTCCAAAAGAAAAACCATCCATTTCGAGAGGTGGCAATGGCTACGGTGGATGGTGTGCCGAATATCCGAATGGTGATTTTGAGAAAACTGAAGCAAGATCCATTGTCAATATTGGTTTACACGGATAATCGATCAGGTAAAATTGCTGAACTGAAAGCCAACCCGCATGCTTCATTCCTGTTTTGGCATCCAACTTCCAAATTTCAGCTCAAGCTGAAAACCAAGGTGGTCATTCACCAAAACGATAAAATGGCAGCTCAACATTACCATTCAATAGGAGAGAGAGGAAGAGAATCCTACAATACGGTTAAAGCACCTGGCTCCGCAATCAACGCAGAGAAAAATCCCTACTCAGAGTTAAAAGAGAAGTTTGACGACAGTGAATTCTGCGTATTGGAATGCAACGTAATGGAAATGGAGGCGCTTCAATTAAGTCGTGAAGGGCATATTCGAGCTCACTTTAACATTAAGGATAATGAGTCGAACTTCATTGTTCCTTAGTAATCGGTCTTGATCTTCTTATTAAAAGGCACCTTAAATTGATACCCTAAATCGCCCGAAGTAGAATCGTCTAATACATCGAGACCATACTTTACTTGCTTTGGATCTCCGATAACCAATGTGCCAAATATTCGGTCCCAAATAGAAAAGATATTGCCATAATTGCTATCGGTCCAAGGGCGCTCAAAATGATGATGAAACTTGTGCATGTTAGGAGTTACAAAGACCAACCCAATTGTATTATCCACCCACGAAGGAACCGTGATATTGGCATGAGTTGTGTAGGTGAAAAACACTGTGATGATCCTGTACATCAGGTAAAAGGAGAGGGGTGCGCCTATGATTAAGGCCGCAAGTAGTGAAAACAACTCCCTGAACATATAGTCTCCCGGGTGATGACGCGTGCCGCTCGTTACATCCACCTCCGTATCACTATGGTGTACCATGTGAAACCGCCACATGAAACTGACTTTGTGAAGAAGGAAATGAACAAAATATTGAGCAACTAAGTCAAACGCCAACAAGGAAATAATAAGGTTGACCCAAAGCGGAAAATCAAATAGAAACAGAAGGCCGAACTCGTGTTGCTGTGTCCAGCTAAAGACACCAACAGTCAAAATACCGAAAAGCACGTTGATGACCAAAGTAGTGGAAAGGAAAATGAGATTAACCTTAGCATGCTTCCATTTTTTGTAGCCGTGCGAAACAAGCGGGTAAACTCCTTCAGCGAGCCAACATACACCGATACAACCGATTACCCAAGCCAGCTTTTGCCAAGTCGGCATCGTTTCAAAAAACAACAGCATCTTATCCATACTACACTTATTTAATGCATAAAAGTAACGATTTCAGTGCTTTTTGGTTTAGCAAAGTAGCGGTGCTGGATGGATAACCTTCTATCTCTTCAATACCGCTTAAGTACAATCATTCTAGCAAAGGAATATCAATGCTCTCCACCATTATTTCTCGCTTTGGAGCAGTGTCAATAAATTCATGGATGACTTCAAGCGCATCATGATCTATTTGCTTCGTTCTGGATCCATCCAAAACTACAATACTGTTATCGGGAATCCTGTCCAGAGTTGTTCTCAAATCCGCTTTGTTTAAGAAGGATACGTGTTCACTCAGCCCTATTCTTATTTGATCAGTTTTGCCGTCTTTACCGGTTTCGTCCATATAAGTGTACGGTGTATGGTAATTGCTGCGTATAATGTAAAATATTCCAATGCTCATCCCGATTAGAATTCCGATCAAGAGATCTGTAAACATGATGGAAACTACAGTAACGATAAAAGGAATAAACTGCTTATTACCCATTTTGAGATAACTCTTGTAAATGGATGGTTTCGTCAATTTAAATCCGACGTAGATTAATATCCCTGCCAGTGAAGCAAGTGGTATCATCTCCATCACTCCCGGGATGAGTGCTACTGCCACTAAAAGAAATATTCCGTGTAATATGGCAGAGAGCTTCGTTTTTGCTCCGGCTTCAATGTTGGTAGAACTCCTAACTATTACAGCCGTAATTGGGAGCCCACCGATCAGTCCACTTAATATATTACCTATACCTTGAGCTTTCAATTCGCTGTTTTGAGGTGAATGTCTTTTTTCAGGATCTAATCTATCAGCCGCTTCCAAACTCAAGAGTGTTTCCAAACTAGCTACAATAGCCAGAGTGACTGCAACGATATAGACATCGAGATTGGTAAACATAGACCAATCGGGATGGATCATTTCACTCTTTAGCTCGGTAAAATCATTGATTATTGGTAATGAGACCAGATGTGTTGCATCAATGGCTAGTTCGGGAATGAAACTTTCGAATAACAAATTGACAAAAACGCCAATAACCACTACCAATACACCACCGGGAATATCCTTTAGAACGGGAATCTTTTTCAAAGTAGGAGTGGCCCAGATAAACATAAGCGCCAAGGAAACAAAGCCGATGATGGCACTCCCTACTTGCATATTATCGATGGCGTCGAGTATCCCTGTGAACGTATTGCTACCATCGCGCTGTAAGAACTCCATTTCCCCGAAAGCGTCATTATCAAATCCGATCAGGTGAGGAATTTGCTTGAGAATCAGTATGAGACCGATGGCGGCAAGCATGCCCTTGATCACTGCAGAAGGGAAATATAGTCCGATAACACCTGCCTTTGCGAAGCCTAAAATCAACTGTAAAACTCCCGCTATAACTACGGCAAGCATAAACCCTTCTATTGTTCCAAGCGTATCGAGGGCATTTAAAACGATCACAACTAGTCCTGCTGCGGGTCCACTAACACTGGTAGAAGATTGACTCAAGGAGCCAATGATTATTCCACCAATGATACCTGAAATTAATCCTGAAAAAAGAGGGACGCCAGATGCCAAGGCAATTCCCAAACAGAGTGGGAGAGCGACTAAAAAAACTACAATGGATGAAGCGAAATCTCGCTTAATGTGAGAAAAAATCATAAAACAAACGGGTGAAGAGTGAGTGAAGTCGGTGAAAGAATTTGGGGGTGCTGTACTTACACTTTGGGGGGTGGAATAGGGACCTCAGGAAAGTTGATGAAGATTAAGTTCTCAGAATAAGCGACTGTATCATCGTCTATTGAACGATCTAAGCAATCCTGAGCTATCACCTGGATCATCGATAAACGGAGATCAACCGATTCAATTTCACTCTCCGATTCTTCCGCACAATCCATTAGAGCAGAATTGATTTTTTCATCAAACCTAAGACCTACGCTACCATAGATGGTTGACAAGGCTATAATTCCTGCGACAATGGTTGTAATCAGTCTGTTCATTTATTATAAGAAGAATGCGGAATTTACATATTTTCCTCAATCTTAAGCCCGTATGCTTTGGCGATTTTCAATGCTCTGTTTTTGAATCCTGCAGAACCTGTGTTAAACCTGAATTGAATAGCGGCTTCAAGCTCTACGCCTAGCTCGGGGTATCGCTTCATTTGATTGGCTATTACCGTCATTGAAAATACCTGAATTGCAATGGGTGAATGGGAGTCCTTAAGGGACTCAAAAGAGAGATCTATTACCTCTCCAAGATTTTCTTCATCGATAAGAATCTCTGCAAGCACTCGATAAGTGAACCTCGGCCCGGCCGTGTGGACATTCTTTCTTATGACTTCAATTAGTTCCTTTTGAAATTGCTCAAAGAGAGTAGGAGAAACATCGCTAATCGCATGACACACAGCTGCGGCTTGTTGAACCTCGATCGACTCGTCTGATCTTAGTTTATCCAACCATTCCATCAGCTTTTCTGTGTCAGCTTCATTTACGATTCTGACACCTTCAGACTTGAAATCCTGAAAGTTGTTATCTCCACCGAAGGCGGTTTGCTTGGGCATATCCAAAAATAAAAAACCCTGATCATTTGATCAGGGTTTTGAAATAAGATTGTTATCAATACTTACATGGCAGCATCGGCTGTTGCAACAATTGTAAATTCCAAATCTAGATCATCAGAAAGGATTTTGTCTTCAGCTCCCATATCAAAAGCAACATTGTACTTCTGACGATCCAATGTCATAGAACCCGTGGCTTTCACCTTTCCGTTCATTGTTTCCATAACCACTCCTTCGATCGTTTCGGCGTTTGTGATTCCGCGGATGGTCATATCTCCCATAATTTTTCCATCTTCCATTCCCGTAACCTTGAAAGTAGCTGTAGGAAATGAGTCAACGGCAAAAAAGTCAGGTGAAGAAAGATGCCCAACTAATTTTTCAGGTGTACTGCCTTCCTCGGGTTTATATGAGTCATCAGTAGGAGTAATTGTACTCATGTCAATAACGAAAGTACCATCAGTAATTTTACCGTCAGTCATTGTCATCATTCCTTTTTGGAAATCGATAGTTCCGGTATGGCCGTATAGACTCACACCTCCGACCTTAAGCATGTTACCTGCCCAAATCATTTGACTCTCATCCTGAGAAAGCGAATAAGCCCCTGATGGACCTTCAGTTTCTGTTGTTTCTTCATTCATTGAAGTGTCTTCCGTTCCGGTAGATTCCTCAGTAGCTCCTCCTCCGCAGGAAAACAAAAATAATCCTAACGTAAGGCTTAATGTAACGCTCAATACTCTTTTCATGGTATATTTATTTTGGGTTCGAATGTAGCTTTAACGATTGAACACGAATCTTGTTTAAATAGTGCTTGTACACTATACGATGTCAATAAAGCCCCAAAACAAAAAAGCTCCGCTGGTTAGGCGGAGCAAGTGTAAGTTAGCATCTTGATTTCGTAATCAAAATCATTGGTTGCTTTTAAGACGGGCCATCTTGGAATGGTTGCCCTCCATCGATGAAAAAAAATAATTCATCGATTATTGTGTTGTCTATGAATAGCTTAGAGTTTAGATTAAATTTGTCTTCATTAGGGAATCACAATGCCCTCTTTGTACTAACAGGAGTAATTAAACCTACATGAAAATTATTTTAAGCCTTTGTATAGCCCTCATGGGCTTCTTTTCTGCCTCCAACGGTTCTGAAGAGCTGATCTCGCTCAAGGTCAGAATTAAGAATGTAGAAAATGAAGATTCGAATATCATGATAGCTGTCTTCAGAAGCTATGATACCTTTTTGACGGAGGACATGCATAGGCAAGAAGTAATCGCAGTAAAGAATTTTACAGAAACGGAAGTGGAATTCAAACTGGCTAAAGGTGAATACGCCATTGCTGTATTTCAAGACAAGAATAAGAATGGCGATTTAGATCGAAATTTTTTCGCTTACCCTTCTGAGCCTTTTGGTTTCTCGAACAACTTTAGGCCATTAATAAAGCCTCCACATTGGACGGATGTCGCTTTTCAGGTAGACAGCGAGAGTGCGATTGAAATTGAGCTAAAGTAGTTATCCTAAGAATAGCGTTGTTTTCGTTTTTGTCAAGCGTTAGAACATAAAAAAGCCATCAGATATTTTCCGATGGCTTTCTATTTTATAGATTATTGAGTATCAGTTTTCCTCCTTCTTAGGCTTCTTGCCTTTAGTGATGCGAATGTTTATTTCATCTGAGTCCTTTTTCTTTCCGATATGAATGGTATCGCCTTCTTCCAGATTGGAATTAATGATTTCCTCTGCCATCGGATCTTCGACGTATTTCTGTATAGCTCTCTTTAACGGACGAGCGCCAAACTTTTCGTCATATCCTTTCTCTGCAATGAAATCTTTTGCGGCTTCACTCAACTTCACCTCGTAACCCAAAGAGTTTATTCTCTTGTAAAGTTTGCCCAGTTCGATGTCGATGATCTTATGGATATCTTCTTTCGATAAAGAGTTGAAGATGACCACATCGTCAATTCTGTTTAAGAATTCAGGTGCAAACGCCTTTTTCAAGGCATTTTGAATCACTGCCGCTTGAGCAGAGTTTTCATTTTCAATACGCGCTCTGGTACCAAATCCTACGCCCGTTCCAAAATCAGAGAGTTGTCTAGCTCCAATATTAGAAGTCATAATAAGAATTGTATTTCTGAAGTCTATTTTACGACCCAAACTATCTGTAAGTTGGCCATCATCCAACGCTTGTAGCAATAAGTTGAAAACGTCAGGGTGCGCCTTTTCGATCTCATCAAGCAAAATGATCGAGTAGGGGTGTCTTCTCACTTTTTCTGTAAGCTGACCACCTTCTTCGTAACCAATATAGCCAGGAGGTGCTCCGATCAATCGGCTGATGGCAAATTTCTCCATGTACTCGCTCATGTCGATTCTTATAAGTGAGTCTTCCGAGTGAAATAAATACTTGGATAGTTCTTTTGCCAATTGAGTTTTACCAACTCCAGTAGGTCCTAAAAATATAAAGGATCCGATCGGCTTATTGGGATCTTTCAATCCCGCTCTGTTTCTCTGAATAGCCTTTACCACTTTACCTACAGCACCTGATTGTCCGATTACAGAGTCGTGAAGCTCTTCGTTCATCTTGGCCAGTCGACCACTTTCTTTTTCAGCAATTCTTTGCATCGGAATCCCCGTCATCATTGCAACGACTTCCTCTACATGGTCTACTGTTACCGTAACACGGTGATTCTTGGCTTCTGCTTCCCACTTAGCCTTCGCCGTTTCGAGCTCTTCAATCAAGCTTCGCTCTTTATCACGTAATTTCGCCGCCTCTTCATACTTCTGACTTCGAACTACTCGATTCTTTTCTTCCTTAATTTCTTCAATCGCCTTCTCCGCTTCGATAATCTCTTTTGGCACCTTGATATTCGTGATGTGCACGCGTGAACCTACTTCATCCAAAGCATCAATCGCTTTGTCCGGAAGGTGTCTGTCAGAAATATATCTGCTAGTGAGGGTAACACAAGCTTTAATGGCATCGTCAGTGTAGTTTACACTGTGGTGCTCCTCATATTTTTCCTTAATGTTATTGAGAATCTGAATGGTCTCTTCTTCATTGGTAGGTTCTACCATTACCTTTTGGAATCGACGTTCCAGAGCTCCATCTTTTTCAATGTATTGTCGGTATTCATCCAATGTTGTGGCACCGATGCATTGTATTTCGCCTCGAGCGAGGGCGGGCTTAAACATATTGGATGCATCCAAAGAGCCACTCGCTCCCCCGGCTCCGACAATAGTGTGAATCTCATCGATAAAGAGAATGACCTCAGGAGACTTTTCCAATTCGTTCATCACCGCTTTCATCCGTTCTTCAAACTGGCCACGGTACTTGGTACCTGCCACCAATGAAGCTACGTCAAGCGAAACAATTCTTTTGTCAAATAATACTCGTGATACCTTGCGCTGAACAATTCTGAGTGCAAGGCCTTCCGCAATCGCAGATTTACCCACACCAGGCTCACCTATTAATACAGGGTTATTTTTCTTTCTTCTTGAAAGTACTTGAGACACCCGCTCTATTTCTTTTTCACGGCCCACAATCGGGTCTAGCTTGTTGTCTTCAGCCATTTTCGTGAGATCGCGACCAAAGTTGTCTAGGACCGGAGTCTTCGATTTAGAATCTGAAACGCGACGAGCTCCGCCGCCACCGGATCCACCTGAGAAACCACCACCCATATCATCATCGTCATCATCAGATGCGCTAGGGAACTCAGCTCGCGGACTATTCATGCTGCTGCCTGATAATTCATCGCCAGTGCCCATCGTTTCTAGTTCGTCTCGTACTGTATCGTACTCGACTCTGAATTTCGATAAAGCTCTAGTTGCGACATTGTCTTCATCCTTGAGTATACTCAGTAGAAGATGCTCAGTGCCTATAGTTGGGCTTTTGAAGAGCTTTGCTTCGAGGTACGTGATCTTCAAAACTTTTTCGGCCTGTTTAACCAAAGGTATATTACCCAAGTTACCTGACTTGGCAGAAGCCGAGCGCGTACTTGATTCAACAGCTCGTCGCAGTTCTTTCAGATCAATCCCTAAATTTTTCATTATTTGAATCGCCGTGCCTTCACCCTCTCGGATGATGCCCAGCAGTAAGTGTTCAACACCTATAAAATCATGCCCTAGTCTTAGGGCTTCTTCCCTGCTATAGCTGATTACGTCTTTTACTCTGGGAGAAAATTTTGCTTCCATGAAATCCTTCCTTTCTAATTAACTTTGCACTCTCTCATTATAACTCGTTTCAGGCAAAGGTTGTTCTAAAGTTACACCGATAATGAGTATTTTCAAATATAAGTCTGTCGATTCTGACAAGCTGTCATTTAGGGGTAGATTATTTCACAGATTTTTGTTGATAAAACACCCTTTAAAACCGCAGACAAACCTTGTTATATCACTACTTTCGGCAATTGGCTTTGCGTAGTGCAAAAACCGTACAATTTTTCAATTGACATTATAAAATGGCAGAAGGAGAAAAGATCATACCGATCAATATTGAAGATGAAATGCAGTCGGCCTACATCGATTACTCGATGTCGGTTATCGTTTCCAGAGCCCTCCCTGATGTAAGGGACGGTTTGAAACCTGTTCATCGCCGTGTTCTCTACGGAATGATGGAGTTAGGTGTCTATTCTAACAGATCCTACAAGAAATCTGCCCGTATTGTCGGGGAGGTATTGGGTAAATTTCACCCACACGGAGATAGCTCAGTCTACGACACTATGGTGCGTATGGCTCAGCCTTGGTCTATGCGCTACATGCTTGTAGATGGGCAAGGAAACTTCGGTTCGGTAGATGGTGACAGCCCTGCGGCAATGCGTTATACTGAGGCACGTCTGCAAAAGATTGCAGAAGAAATGCTCTCGGATATCGACAAAGAAACCGTTGACTACCAGCTCAACTTTGACGATTCTTTAAAGGAGCCAACTGTTTTGCCTACCCGAATTCCGAACCTTTTGGCCAATGGCGCCAGCGGTATCGCTGTGGGTATGGCAACAAATATGCCTCCACACAACCTCTCTGAGGTGATTGATGGAACCATAGCTTTTATTGATAATAGAGATATAGACATCGCGGGGCTCATGGAGCACATTAAAGCTCCTGATTTTCCAACAGGTGGTATTATTTACGGTTACGAAGGTGTAAAGCAAGCATTTGAGACAGGCCGTGGTCGTGTTGTAATGCGAGCTAAAGCAAATATTGAAGAAATCCGTGAGGGTCGCGAAGCAATCATCGTTACCGAAATCCCCTATCAGGTGAATAAAGCGGAAATGATCCGCAAGACAGCCGATTTGGTTGTCGACAAAAAGATTGAAGGCATCAGTGATATTCGGGATGAGTCCGACCGTAAAGGGATGCGAATCGTTTATGAGTTGAAGCGTGATTCCATTCCGAATGTAGTGCTAAATAAGCTGTATAAGTATACCGCTCTACAGACCTCATTTTCAGTAAACAATATCGCGCTAGTGAAGGGGCGTCCAGAGATGTTGAATCTCAAGGATATGATCTTCAATTTCGTAGAGCACCGTCACGATGTGGTGGTTCGCCGTACAACATACGAACTGCGTAAAGCGGAAGAAAGAGCCCATATTTTAGAAGGATTGCTAATCGCCCTTGACAATATTGACGAGGTGATTGCTTTAATTCGTGCAAGCCAGAACCCTGAAGAAGCCCGCAACGGTTTGATGGAGAAGTTTGCTCTTTCTGAGCTTCAAGCCAGAGCTATCCTCGATATGCGTCTACAAAAGCTTACCGGTTTGGAAAGCGAAAAGATTCGAGAAGAGCATGCCGACTTGATGAAATTGATTGATCACTTAAGACAGATTCTTAGTGATGAAGGGTTGAGAATGCAGATTATCAAGGATGAACTCATTGAGATCAAGGACAAATACGGTGATGAGCGTCGTTCACGAATCGAGTACTCTGCTAGTGAAATGAGTATTGAGGATTTGATTCCCGATGAAGATGTGGTAATTACCATCTCTCACTTGGGCTATATCAAGCGTACTTCTTTGAATGAATACAAGACTCAAGCAAGGGGTGGAGTTGGTTCTCGTGGAAGCAAAACAAGAGATGAAGATTTCTTGGAGCACCTGTTCGTAGCGACCAACCACAATTATCTCTTGATCTTTACAGAGAAAGGGAAGTGCTACTGGATGCGAATTTTTGAAATTCCCGAAGGGTCTAAAACATCTAAAGGAAGAGCCATTCAAAACCTGATCAACATCGAACAAGACGATAAGATCATGGCTTACATTAATACGCAAGACTTAAGAGACGAGGATTACATCAATAGCCACAATGTGATTATGGCAACAAAGAATGGTGTAGTTAAGAAGACATCGCTCGAAGCATACTCTCGTCCGCGTCAAAATGGAATCAACGCCATTACTATTAAGGATGGTGACCAACTACTGGAAGCAAAGCTAACCAACGGAAGTAGCGAAATCATACTTGCAAAGAAGAGCGGTAAAGCCATTCGTTTCAACGAAGAAAAGGTTAGAGCTGTAGGTCGTACTTCGCAAGGAGTAAAGGGTGTTACCCTTGAAAGTAAAGATGACGAGGTAATTGGTATGATTTGTATCAGCGATACTTCAACCAATGTTCTGGTTGTTTCCGAAAAAGGCTACGGCAAGCGAAGTGATGTTGAGGAATACCGCATTACCAACCGTGGAGGAAAAGGTGTAAAAACCCTGAACGTAACGGAAAAGACGGGAGCTTTGATTTCCATCAAATCTGTTACTGACGATGATGACTTGATGATCATCAACAGGAGCGGCCTAACCATCCGAATGAGCGTTGCAGATCTTCGTGTGATGGGTAGAGCAACTCAGGGAGTTCGATTGATCAACCTCAAGGGAAATGACGCGATTGCGGCTGTGGCCAAAGTGGTGGTTTCTGAGGATGATGAAGACATGACAGATGACCTGAATGAGGAAGGCGGAAATTCAGATGACTTAGGAGCTGCACCTAGCGGTGAAAACGACAGCGATAGCGCCGAATAAATATTAGAAACCCCAAAGTGAAGCCCTGATCAACTTTGATCGGGGCTTTTTGTTAAGAGGATAAATGGAAAAAAAGAATACCGTTGTAATCGGCGCCAGTCCAAACCCCATGCGATACGCTTATCGCGCTGTAGAGATGCTCAAGTCAGCTGATCACCCTGTTGAGGCCGTCGGTCTTCGTCAAGGAGAAATTTCAGGCGTTTCTATATCCACAGAGCTCAAACCATTTCCTAATGTGGATACGGTAACACTGTATGTTGGTCCGCGAAATCAGGAGCACTGGAAAGAGTACATCAAATCTTTGAAGCCAAATAGGGTCATCTTTAATCCGGGAACGGAAAATGATGCCTTTCAAGAAGAGCTGACAAAAGAAGGAATTGAAGTAGAGGAGGCTTGCACGCTCGTTCTCCTTTCTATGGGGAATTACTAAGTCAACTTTTAATTACTTTAGTGATCTGATTTTCCATATAGTCGATTAATTAAACAAAAAGACAACCCCCTTTATTGGATTCTTATGGGATCTTCCATTCAGTCTTTGCTGGCCAGCTTTTTCGGCTCAAGCCCGCACACTTTTTAGACCCTAAGGCGGAATTGTCCCTTAACCATAGATTGGACGTCGTCCAGCAATACCAGTAAAAAGGGATTAGAGACAAGCTAAACATGGTAGTAATTCTTATCCATCGGAATAGTTTAACTGTGCAACTGCGTGCGTCCGTTTTTAACTGGGGTTTTGCGCTCACCCAAATTGTTCTAATACAAGGACTTTCATAGCGCAAAAATTGCCTTTCGACGTCCTTGATTTTTGCTCCACTTTTTATCAAGAAAAAGTGGAATGAGAAAAGCTCATTTCAAAGAAGGTCTGGAACAGCCTCCTGAATCGCCTCATTAATCGCCTTCGCCGCTAAGCGAATTTCTTCATCGGAAATGGTGAGGGGAGGAGCCAACCTAAAGCTCTCAGGACAAGACAAGAAATAAAAGGTGATCACTCCCTTTTCCAAACACTTCTCAACGATTTTATATACCAAATCGGCTGATTCAAACTCTACGGCAAACATCATCCCAATTCGTCTCACTTCAACAATTGCAGGATGATCGAGAAGTGATTCCAATAGTTCACCTTTTTCTTCGGCAGTTTCTATCAAGTTGCCTTCTTCAATGGCTTGGATATTTCCCAATGCCGCGGCGCAGCAAACGGGGTGACCACCAAAAGTGGTGATGTGCCCCAGAATGGGATCTTCTTTCAGGCAGGCCATAATCTCTCGATCACTCACAAAAGCACCCATAGCCATTCCGCCTGCCATGCTTTTGGCGATGGTTAAAATGTCGGGAGTAATTCCAAAATGTTCAAAGGCAAATAGTTTACCCGTTCGGCCAAAGCCCGTTTGGATTTCATCCAATATGAGCAAAGCACCAACCTCCGTGCAGCGGGCGCGGAGAGCCAGCATAAATGCCTTCGAAGGTATTCTCACACCAGCATCACCTTGCACCGTCTCGATGATGACACATGCGGTGGACTCATCGATTAAACTCAAGTCGTTCAATTCACCGTACCGCATAAAGTAGACCTCGGGTAGTAAGGGGCGAAAGGCGTATTTCTTTTTTTCATTTCCAGAAACACTGAGCGAGCCATGCGTAGACCCGTGGTAGGCCTTGTGGCAAGAGACGATTTTCCGTCTACCCGTAAACCGTTTGGCCAGTTTTAGGGCAGCTTCGATGGCTTCGGTACCGCTGTTCACAAAGTAACAGGCATTGAGTGAATCGGGCAGGAGGGAAGTAAGCTTTCGAGCCAACTCTACCTGCGGACCTTGAATAAATTCGCCGTAAGGCATCACGTGGAGGTAGCGATCTACTTGATCTTTGATTGCCTTCACCACGGTCGGGTGTCGATGTCCGACATTCGTCACGGCAATCCCTGAAATCATATCGAGGAAGCTCTTGCCTGCGGTATCGTAGATGTAGCAACCCGCAGCGTGGCTTACCTCTATCCCGATGGGGAAAGGTGAAGTTTGGGCTTGGAGCGCGAAGAAATCATCTCGAAGATTCATTGGGGCAAAGGTAAGCTTCAACAATCTTTGGAGATATAATTAATCTAATTCTTTAACTCCTGGAATAAAAAAGTCGAGATCACCTTCCGCCACTGCCTCTCTCAGGCCTTTCCCCTCTGACTTTCCGTAACAATTCCCGCTTAAAACCTTCCTCGGCCTCCATCATTGCCAAAACTTTCTGCGGTGAGAGAATCTCGACAAACTGCTTGAAGTACTTTTCCTCAATGGCAATGCGTTCTCGTTCGTGATCAAACCTCGATTCCATCTGCTCGATCAATTCCTCGTCAGACAGTTCGGATTCATTGATCTTAAATAGTTGGTACTTCTTTCTTCCCTCACTTCTATGTGCATCCATCTCATCGCGGAATTGATTGTAAACAGGCCAAAAGACTTGCGCTTCTTCAGGCGACAAATCCATTTGCGAAGTGAGGTAAGCCACTTTCATTCCTTCGATCTCTTTTCTTTTTTCAGGAGAGAGTTCAGAAGGGTGTCCCATTTGCCCCCAGACTATTGCGGGAAGCAGAACTAGTAGAGTGATTATTGCGTTTTTCATATCAGTTGTTCTAAAGTGATTCGTATAAAACAGACTCAGATATTTCGGAGTCAAGTAGGTAATTCAAAATTTCTTCTTCAGTAAGATCTTCATTTGACGAGACTTCAGCTTCATCCAATTCAATGTCTGCAGCAATCGCTTCGAGATCGTATTCTTCAGCCAAATACAAGGAAGCCGCGTCTTCAGAAATAGCATTTAATTGATGGTCAAAAGAAACCATCAATTCTGAGGAATTCTGGACATTATTATCCTTCAAAAGTGGAACAAGCGCGAGCAGAAGAGCCAATCCGGCTGCAACGGAAAGATTCCTGAAATTAATCAAAGAGCGAACTTTGCCTGAGGGCTTATGTTCAGATACTTTCTTGATCTTTGCTATAACTTGATCTTCCAGAGAATCAAAGTAGTCCTCCGGAATCTCACGCATCTCATCCATTTCTTTTGAGAATAAGCGAGGCGCTAGCTCTTTTAGGTAGTTCTTTTCTTTTTTATCCTGTTCTGACATTTTTCAGTATTCAATTCTTTTGAGCGTAATCGTGTAGCTCTGTTTCTATGACTATTCCTTTGTCAAATGGTTTAATCTCCTGTTAGAAATGCTTCAATTTTGCGCACAGCATGAAAATAACTTGCTTTAAGAGCTCCCACACTTGTCCCCGTAATTTTCGATATTTCCTCGTATTTCATTTCAGAGAAGTACTTCATTTGAAAAACCCGCTGTTGTTTCTCGGGTAAGCTCAGAACCGCCTCATCCAGCTTCATTCTGATTTCGTCACCGTCAGGTCCGTCAGTCTGTCCGCCACTGTGGTAACTTTCTTCCATATCTACAGCGTGCATTTTATTACGCTTGCTCAATAGAGTTAAGGCCTCATTCGTAGCTATGCGGTAAAGCCAAGTATAAAGTGCTGAGTCGCCTTTGAATCCATCGATGTGTTTCCACACCTTCACAAAAGCATTTTGGAGAGAGTCGTCAGCGTCAGGATGATTGCCCGTCATCGATCGAAGATGAGCATAGAGAGGCTTTTTGTACAAATTCATCATTTGTACAAAGGCTGCCTCCTTGGTTCGCTTGTTTCGGAGACCCTTAAGTATTTCCCGTTCTTCGGACTTCATCTTCAGTTCCGGTGAACGGGAGAGGAAGTGTTATTTGCGTGAGATAGCCTTCTTAGCTGCCTCAACAACATTCGGAGTATCAATGCCATATTTTGTCATGAGCTCTTCCGGTGTGCCGCTTTCGCCAAAGCTGTCATTCACAGCTACAATTTCCATTGGAGCCGGATAGTTTCTCGACAATACCGAAGCGATGCTTTCGCCTAGACCGCCAAGAACCATATGTTCCTCCGCCGAAACGACACATCCCGTTTTCTTCACCGAATTTATGACTGCCTCAACATCCAAAGGTTTAATCGTGTGGATATTTATTATTTCCGCACTTATTCCTTGTTCTGCGAGAATATGGCCTGCCTCAATGGCTTTCCATACCAAATGGCCCGTAGCAAAGATGGAAACATCCGTTCCTTCTGAAAGCATCAGTGCTTTACCAATTTGAAAATCCTGATCTACGGGTGTGAAGTTGGCCACTTTCGGTCGACCAAACCTAAGGTAAACAGGGCCTACATGATCGGCAATCGCAATCGTCGCTGCCTTCGTTTGGTTGTAGTCACAAGGATTGATTACCGTCATTCCGGGAAGCATCTTCATCATTCCCAAGTCTTCCAAGATCTGGTGTGTGGCGCCGTCTTCACCCAAAGTCAACCCCGCATGAGAAGCACAAATCTTCACGTTCTTATCTGAATAGGCGATAGATTGACGAATTTGATCGTAAACTCTCCCGGTCGAAAAATTAGCGAAGGTTCCCGTGAAGGGAATCTTGCCTCCGACAGTAAGTCCAGCTGCCACACCCATCATATTGGCTTCAGCTACACCACACTGAATAAATCTATCCGGGAATTCTTTTTTGAAATCGCCCATTTTTAATGAGCCGATCAAATCAGCACAAAGTCCAACCACATTAGGGTTTGTTCTTCCTAATTCTAAAAGCCCGGCGCCAAAGCCGCTTCTTGTATCTTGAGTGTTCTGAACGGTAAATTCTTTCATCAGAGTTTTAAATTGGTAGAAGAGCCTGACGTTATAGTAAAAGCTCTTTCTATGGTGTAAATGACTTGTTTGCTATTTTTTGACCTGTAGGTCAGTTTGTACTTCCCCGGTTGAAGTTGGAATTGCTGCTGAAGATTCGAGTTGTCGATATTAATGACCCATTCCAAATCACTTCCATTTTCCAAGGCGATGCTACCATATCCTGCAGATGCCAGTGAGAGATTCAAAACGCCTGGCTCGGCAATGGTAATGGTAGTAGTCTTATTCTGATTCACTTCAATGTTAGGAATCTTAGTTCGTGGAAGCGTCAAAATTTCCAGATCATAGAAATCGGTCAAGAGTCTTTCTTTGACATTGGTAGACATCACGTGTGCCGTTTCCGCCTTACCTTTTTTCCTTACGATAATAGGCACATCCTTGGCGAGATTTCCGCCAACCTTTATGACCAAATCGCCCTGACCGGCATCGAGAGCAATAATGTTGTGCTGACCTGCGGTGATTTTAACATGTTCCTTTGTGAGTGTAGGAATGGTGTGCGCTTCCACTCGGTAGGTAATGATAGGATCCAGACTCAGCGTGTCAGGGTTCCCCTTGTGGTTGAGGGTGTGTACAAATCCATATGCCAGCTCTTCAGTGTTCTCGTCGAAGAGATTTACCGTTACATTCGACTCAGAAGGCTTTCCAAAATCGTCGATTAGATTAACTTGTGCAGTAGTGTTATTCAGGGCTTGTGTAACTACGATGTCCAGAATATTTTCAAAAGTCTCTTCGTTGGTAGCATCGTAGTAATTCCCCACACAGTTAAAGGTGTCTTTGAATTCATCTTCCAAGCCAACTCCGATCACGAACGGCTTTAGGATCACCCCTCGCCGTTGCAACGCTCTGGAAATGGCACAAGGATCTCCATCACAAGCTTCAATACCATCGGTGATGAGAATGATAATGTTTCTACAATCCGGGCACTCTGGAAAATCTCCTGCGGCTTTTTCCAGCGATCGCGCAATAGGTGTGGTACCCTTACAACTAATTCGGTCCAAGGTCTTCTCGATCAGAAGACCATTATTCGGTCTGAACGACACTTCAAGTTTGGTATCCTCACAATCTTGCTTGCCCGGAGCAATGGCTACTTGATGCCCATATACGCGAAGTCCCATTTCCACATTTGGATTGCCATCCAATTCGCGAACGGATTCAGACAATAGTCTTCTTGCTACGGTTATTTTACGATCGCTTTGCCAAGTTGCATTCATGCTGTTGCTCGCGTCAAAGACAAAGAGCAATCGCGTCAGCTGTTCACCTTGAGCATATGACTCAAAAGAAAAGCTGAGTAATAGAATCGCTATGGCAAATAAAATACGCTTCATTAAATTTAGTAGTCTCCCATAGTTTCGGGAAGTTGGGAAAGGGCGTCTTTCAGCTGCTCATCATTGGGAGCAACACCGTGCCACTTATGCGTTCCCATCATAAAGTCAACACCAGCACCCATTTCGGTTTTCATGATAATCATCACGGGCTTTCCTTTTCCCGTTCTGGCCTTGGCTTCCTTGAGCTTTGAGATGACTTCCTCCATATGGTTGCCGTTCATTTCAAGCACGTCCCATCCAAAAGCGGACCATTTTGCATTTAGGTCGCCCAGACTGAGTACATCAGAAACGTCACCGTCTATTTGTCTATTGTTGAAATCAATAGTTGAAATGATATTGTCCACCTTATTGTGGGCGCCAAACATAGCCGCTTCCCAAATCTGACCTTCTTGCAATTCGCCATCACCGTGAAGGCTGTAAACAATTCTGTCATCTCCGTTTAATTTCTTTGCCATCGCAGCACCTAAGGCTACAGAAAGTCCTTGCCCTAGTGAGCCGGAAGCCACCCGAACACCAGGTAAACCTTCGTGAGTAGTTGGGTGGCCCTGAAGGCGAGTATTGAGTTTTCTAAACGTGTTGAGCTCGTCTACTTCGAAAAAGCCGTTTCGCGCTAGGACGCTGTACCATACAGGTGATATGTGTCCATTGGAGAGAAAGAAAAGGTCCTCACCTTTTCCGTCCATGCTAAAGTTATTGGGGTCATATTTCATGATTTCGCCGTAGAGAGCCACGAAATAGTCGGTACAACCAAGGCTTCCACCAGGATGCCCTGAGTTTACGGCGTGTACCATACGAACGATGTCCCGTCGCACTTGGTTGGCGAGGGATTTAAGGTTTTCAATATTGCTCATGGAAAGAGATTAACAGTGCGCTTTGGCTGCAAAAGTAGAATAAAGACTAAATTTTGAGGGAGTGATTTGCGCTTACTTATTAAGAATTTCCCTGCATTTTCCACACTTGTAAAACTTACGCGAAGGTCGATCCTGATTTTAGAGAAAGGATAACGCATTTAATACAGTCAAAAACACCTACTTTTGCGCCCAAATTTCTTTTTATGGCTCTTAAGTGCGGAATCGTTGGATTACCCAATGTTGGAAAATCGACTCTCTTTAACTGTTTGTCCAATGCGAAAGCTCAGTCGGCAAACTTTCCTTTTTGTACCATTGAGCCAAATGTGGGAACAATAACTGTTCCTGATGAGCGCCTGAATAAACTCAGCGAGTTGGTTAACCCTGAGAGAATTGTTCCAACAACGATTGAAATTGTTGATATCGCGGGTCTGGTAAAAGGAGCCAGCAAAGGTGAAGGTCTCGGAAACAAATTCTTAGGAAATATTCGAGAGACTGATGCAATAATCCACGTTTTGCGATGCTTTGACGATGATAACGTCACCCATGTGGATGGTTCTGTTAATCCGGTCCGTGATAAAGAAATCATCGATATTGAATTACAGCTAAAAGATCTTGAGACTGTGCAGAAAAGAGCGGAAGCATCAGCCAGAGCTGCAAAGGCAGGAGATAAGGTCGCTCAAAAGCAATTAGCCCTTTTGGAACGTTATTCTCAGGCATTGGAGGCGGGTAAATCTGCCAGAACAGTGGAGGTTGATGATACAGACTTACCGTTTTCAAAAGAGTTACAATTACTGACGAATAAGCCAATTCTATACGTCTGCAATGTAGATGAGGGGTCAGTAGCCGACGGAAATCAGTATGTGGATCAGGTGCGTGAAGCTGTAAAGGATGAGAATGCCGAGATCCTTATCATCGGAGCGGCAATCGAAGCAGACATTGCTGAATTGGAGACTTATGAGGAACGTCAGGAGTTTCTATCCGATCTCGGATTGGATCAACCCGGTGTGAGTAAGCTTATCAAAGCCGCATACCACTTACTCAATTTAAGAACCTATTTTACAGCAGGAGTTAAAGAAGTGAGAGCTTGGACTATTAATAATGGATTTACGGCTCCGCAGGCTGCTGGTGTAATCCACAGCGATTTCGAAAAAGGTTTTATCCGTGCGGAGGTGATCAAGTACAATGATTACATCTCCCTAGGTTCGGAGCCCGCGGTTAAAGAGGCAGGGAAGCTCGGAGTCGAGGGAAAAGAATACGTTGTGGAAGATGGCGACATTATGCACTTCCGTTTCAACGTATAAGAAGAGAACTCAAACACTAGAGCCTTATTTTGAGATTTGCTATCTGTGCACTGAGTACACAGAGGCGTGCAAGCACGCTTATGAGCTGGACGAAGCTATTTAGTTTTGCTTCTCCTTCAATCGCGACTGCGATTCTCTCAGACCTCATGATTTTTTAACTTTCTACTTCAACATTTTTCAATTTCCTCCACGCTATTACCGCGCTAACCAATTCCACCTTTTCTATCCTTCACCGCCATTAGTACGTGCACATCCGACGTATTAGGACTGTTTTCCGCTCTTTCGTGGATAAGTAGCCGCGATTGTTGATAAAACTCGCTCAGAGCTACCTCCAAACGCGGTATTTTAGAAGGTCGAAATTCTCTCCCTTTTTCTGATTTAAAATCTTGATCGAATTGCATGGCGGAAACCACTGATTATACTGAAGATGATATTAAATCCCTGGACTGGAAGGAGCACATTCGCCTCAGGCCCGGAATGTACATTGGTAAGCTCGGAAACGGGAGTGCATACGATGACGGGATATACATTCTGATCAAGGAAGTTCTGGACAACTCCATCGACGAATTCGTTATGGGGAATGGAAAGAAAATCGATATCACGGTAAAAGACGGCCATGTATTGGTGCGTGACTACGGCCGAGGTATTCCCCTGGGCAAGTTGGTAGATGTAGTTAGTAAAATCAATACCGGAGCCAAATACGACAGCAAAGCATTTAAGAAATCTGTAGGTCTGAACGGTGTAGGAACCAAAGCAGTTAATGCTTTATCTGACTACTTCGAGATTGACTCGTTCCGAGAAGGAGAAGGGAAAAAAGCCATTTTTGAAAGGGGAGTACTTATTTCAGAAGAAAGCTTCAAAGCGCCCGATGAGAGAAACGGAACTCGAGTTTACTTTCGTCCGGATGCTGAAGTATTTAAGAGTTACAAGTTCAAGTCTGAATATATTGAAAGGCTACTTTGGAACTACTGCTACCTTAATACGGGGCTTAGCATTTGGTTCAATGGAACTAGATTTCATTCAAAGAATGGGCTGAAAGACCTTCTGGAAGAGAAGTCGTCTGACGAGCCTTTGTACCCGATAGTGCACCTCAAAGGCGATGATATCGAGGTGGCATTTACACACTCCGGGTCTTATGGAGAGGAGTATTACAGTTTTGTGAATGGTCAGCACACCACACAAGGAGGTACCCATCAGGGAGCGTTTCGTGAAGCATTCGCCAGAGTGATCAAGGATTTCTATGGTAAGAATTACGAGCCTACCGACATTCGTTCTAGTGTTTCGGCTGCTATAGCCGTAAAAGTGATTGAGCCTGTTTTTGAGTCTCAGACCAAAACCAAACTCGGTTCTCACGAAATAGAGCCCGGAGGTAAGAGCATGCGCGCCTTTATCGGTGACTTCTTGAAGGAGAAGCTCGACAATTTCTTGCATAAGAATCCTGATGTGGCTGAGATCATCGAAAAGAAGATAAAAGCAAACGAGAAGGAAAGAAAAGACTTAGCGGGAATTAGAAAGCTTGCCAAGGAGCGCGCTAAGAAGGCCAATCTTCACAACAAGAAGTTACGCGATTGCCGCCAACATTACAATGATGCGAAAAGCGGTGAGAAAGGAAAAGAAACGATGCTCTTCATCACAGAGGGAGATTCGGCATCAGGTTCCATTACCAAGTCGCGAGATGTCAATACTCAAGCGGTTTTTTCCTTAAAGGGAAAGCCGTTAAACAGCTATGGACTAACGAAAAAGATCGTTTACGAAAACGAAGAGTTTAACTTGGTTCAAGCAGCTTTGAATATCGAAGATGGTTTAGAAGGATTACGGTACAACAAAATCGTGATAGCCACGGATGCTGATGTTGATGGCATGCACATACGACTATTGCTGATGACATTCTTCCTGCAGTTTTTCCCTGACCTGGTGAAGAATAACCACCTTTACATTTTGCAAACGCCGCTGTTTCGCGTGAGAAACAAGAAAGAAACGATTTATTGCTATTCAGAAGTTGAGAGGGTAAATGCAATTGAGCATATCGGGAAATCTGCTGAGATAACCCGATTTAAAGGGCTAGGTGAGATTTCTCCGGATGAGTTTAAAAATTTCATTGGAGACGATATCCGGTTAGAGCCTGTAGTTCTCAATAAAGATTCTCAGTTGGCTGAGCTATTGAGATTCTATATGGGAAAGAATACCCAGGAAAGGCAAGAATTTATTATCGAAAATCTACGTGTGGAGAAGGATTCAGTTGAAGAAGTAGAGGAATTAATTGAAGAAGTAAATGCTTAAGCACTAAATGGCTGAAGAAGAAAAAGAAGATTTAAACGGACAAGAACCTGAGGGCTTTTTGGACGCTCGTACTGACGAGGAGGTAATACAGGTAAAAGGGCTGTATAAAAACTGGTTTCTGGATTACGCATCTTATGTTATTCTAGAAAGAGCTGTACCTGCCGTAAACGATGGCTTGAAGCCTGTTCAGCGCCGTATCCTTCATGCCATGAAGGATTTGGATGATGGGCGCTACAACAAGGTAGCCAACATCATCGGTCATACAATGAAATATCACCCTCACGGTGATGCCTCCATCGGAGACGCTCTGGTTCAACTAGGACAAAAAGATCTGCTGATCGATACCCAGGGAAACTGGGGAAATACTTTAACGGGTGATGGTTCGGCTGCACCGCGGTACATCGAAGCACGCCTATCCAAGTTTGCGCTGGAAGTGGTCTTCAACCATAAGACCACTAAGTGGGGCTTGTCTTATGATGGTCGAAACAAAGAGCCTTTTTTCCTCCCTGTAAAGTTTCCGTTGCTACTCGCTCAAGGTGCTGAGGGCATTGCTGTGGGGCTTGCGTGTAAGATTCTTCCGCACAACTTCAATGAGCTCATTGATGCAAGTATTGGCATCCTCAGGGGAAAGAAGCCCAATATCCTGCCTGATTTTCCAAATGGCGGAATGGCTGATTTCACCAATTACAATGATGGTCTTCGAGGTGGCAAAGTTCGAATTCGAGCTAAAATGCGTCAGCAAGACAAGAAGACCTTAATCATCGACGAGATTCCCCATGGAACAACGACGGGCTCGTTGATCGAAAGTATCATCAAAGCCAATGACAAAGGGAAGATTAAGATCAAGAAGATCGAGGACAATACTTCTGACAAAGCCGAAATCATAGTTCACCTTCCGCCGAATATCTCACCTGACAAAACCATGGATGCGCTTTATGCTTTCACGGATTGTGAAGTGAGTATTTCTCCTAACTCCTGTGTTATCGAAAACGAGAAGCCTCGATTTGTCGGGGTAAACGAAATTCTCAAAATCAATACCGAACAAACAGTTGAATTGCTCAAGCAAGAGCTGGATATACGCAAAAGCGAACTTGAGGAACAATGGCATTTTTCATCGCTCGAGAAAATTTTCATCGAAAACCGAATATACCGTGATATAGAGGAAGCTGAGACTTGGGAAGAAGTGATTGGCAATATTGATGAAGGTTTAAAGCCACATATCAAACATCTTAAAAGAGCTGTAACTGAAGATGATATTGTTCGCCTTACTGAAATCAGAATCAAGCGTATTTCCAAATTTGATAAATTCAAGGCCGACGAAAAAATCGCTGGATTGGAAGCTGAACTTGAGGAGGTTCAGAATTACCTTGATAACTTGGTCGACTATGCCATCGACTATTACAAAAAACTCAAAAAGAAGTACGGAGAAGGTCGAGACCGAAAAACAGAGATTAAAATTTTCGACAGCATTGAAGCCGCTAAAGTAGTCGTGGCCAATAAGAAGCTGTACGTTAATCGTGAAGAAGGCTTTATCGGATACGGATTGCGTAAAGATGAGTTTGTCTGCGACTGTTCTGACATTGACGATATCATCGTTTTCCGCAATGACGGCACCATGATGGTGACAAAAGTGGACACGAAGAAATTTGTGGGAAAGGATATTGTGCATGTAGGTGTCTGGAAAAAAGGGGACAAACGCACCATTTACAATATGGTCTACCAAGACGGACCAAAAGGTGCTGCCTATGTAAAGCGGTTTCCTGTAAACAGCATTACGCGTGATAAAGAATACGACCTCACTGCAGGTAATAAAGGATCGAAGCTTCTCTATTTTACAGCAAACCCAAATGGTGAAGCAGAGGTCGTGCAAGTTCTTTTGCGCCCGAAGGCCAATTTGCGAAAGGCAAAATTTGATTACGACTTTGCCGATTTAGCGATAAAAGGTCGAGGTGCAAAGGGGAATACACTTTCGAAGCATCTGATCAGAAAGGTAGAAATGAAGGAAGAGGGAGCAAGTACCTTGGCTCCACGAAAAATTTGGTTTGATGATGTCGTCCAGCGTCTTAATCCCGACGGCAGAGGAACATTCTTAGGTTCGTTTAAAGGAGACAATAAAATACTATCGGTTTATCAAGGCGGTTACTACCGAATCAGCGGATATGATCTCAGCACCCGTTTTGACGAAGACTTGATTCTGATTGAAAAATTTGATCCTGAAATGGTTGTTACAGCCGTTTATTGGGAGGGAGAGAAGGAGCAGTATAATGTAAAGCGCTTCAACCCCGAGCTTTCGCAGAAGCCTGTTGAGTTTATTACTGAACACGAAAATTCAAGGTTGGAGTTTGCGACTACTCATCCGGCGCCCATTGCGAAAATTCAATTTGATAAACGAAGTGCAGACCTCGAAGATGAGGAAGTTGAGCTAGCCGAATTCATTTCGGTAAAAGGTATTTCAGCAATGGGAAATCGACTTACACCGAATAAGGTGAAAGCGATTGACAGGATTGAACCTGAAATGCCTACAGAAGAACCTGATATTGAAGAAAACAAAGAAGGATTGAAATCCGATCAAGCCTCTGAAAACACAGAATCAGAAAATTCAGACGATTCGAGTGGAGGACAGGCTACGCTATTTTAGTCTTCTAGCATTTCAGGGCAATGGACAGCGACAAGAGCAGCCAGGGCACTTTCGCTTGCTTGATCATAGCCTAGGTTAATTGCTTTGTCAAAGCACTTACAAGCTTTACTCGTTTCTTCTTCCATAGCGAGAAGAATTTCACCTTTACACTTGTACGCCAGAGGGTTAGTTCTATCACTTCGAATGGACTGGTTTATGTCCTCAAGAGCTCTGTCTGTCTCTCCTAGTTGAAAATATGCTAATGCCCTATTGCTCCTTGCGAGGGGCTCGGCCGGATCAAAAGTCAGTGCCATATTGCAATATTCAACAGATTGACGATAGTACTCGAGGTTATTATAGGTATAAGCTAGATTGATTAAAACCTCCAAATCTCTTGAATCATTAGTCAGAGCTTTCAATAAAAGAACTTCGGCCTGTTTAAAATCTCCTTGTCCCATTGCAATGAGAGCTGCTTTCTTAAATCCTCTATTGTTTGTGGTGTCCAGTTGGAGACTTTCAGAAAAGTATTCAAAGGCTTTGACCTCTTGATGTTTACTCAAAAAGACTTCACCTAATAAAGAACCTGCGCGTGCTTGTTCGTATTGACTTTCTGCCAAAATGTAGGCGATGTGTGCAACCATTAAGGCAGAATCCAATTCTTCATTGTACATGTGGCAAAGGCTCTTTCCAATCCAAGGTTCTACATTCATCGAATCAATACTCATGGCCACCTTAAAGTCTTGATATGCTTTTTTGTTTTTCTCTAAACCTAGGTAGACATGTCCTCTCTCCACATAATATTCGCACTGATCGGGTGCAAGCTCTATGGCTTTATTCATCATTTTTATGGCGCCCTGATAGTCAAGTTGTTGCTTCGATAACTTCGCCATCTGGTGAAAATCGTAATGTGTTTGACTCTGGCTTTGAGTATAGATCAGCAGAAAGAGAACTAGAAAAATCGAGCGGGGTGAGAACATTTGGGTGACTTATTTTATTTTATTGAGGCAATTTTTACGAAATTCAAGAGCTAATCATGGCTAATGAAGTTTAAATCACTCTTCGTCGGCGCCTCAGGAAGGCGGTCAACTTTTGATATGACTTATTCTCCTATACGGAAAAATCAAGATTTAGTTATCTTCTGCCATGGTTATAAGGGGTTTAAGGACTGGGGGCCTTGGAATTTGGTCGCACAGCAATTTGCTTCATCAGGCTATGATTTTCTAAAATTCAATTTTTCGCACAATGGCGGAACCGTTGAAGATTCGATTGATTTCCCCGATACTGAAGCGTTCGCAAAAAACACTTATTCTAAAGAATTGGAAGACATCGGATACATCCTTAATAGAGTTGAAGGAGGTTTTCAAGTAAATGGTGAGTTGAGAAAATATGATCAAATTCATTTAATCGGCCATAGTAGAGGAGGAGGTATGGCAATTCTGGCAGCCACTAAGTATGTTCAAATTGACAAACTCATAACTTGGGCAGCAGTTTCGGACTTTAGCAAACGCTTTAATTTCAACTTGGATAAGTGGAAATCTGACGGAGTTGCACATGTAAAGAATAGTCGCACAGGACAAATGCTTCCTCATAACTTCTCTTTTTATACCGATTTTATTGAACATCGGAATGAATTGGATATTCCCGTTGCAGCAAAAAAGGTCAAGATTCCTTGGCTTATTGCACATGGTCAAAGTGACGAAGCTGTTTGTTTATCAAATGCAGACTATCTCAAGTCTTTGAATCAGGACGCAAAATTTCTGATTATCCAGAAAGCCGGTCACACATTCGGGGGGACCCATCCATGGAAAGAAGAAACGCTTCCTACAAAATTGAAGGCATTAGCAGATCACACGATTGATTTTATTGCAGGTTAATCCATTTTCCAGCGAGCTGTTGCAGCTACATCCATCTGGCCGGTCTCACCGGCAATTAGTTTATAATACCCTGCAATTGCGATCATAGCGCCATTGTCAGTGCAGTATTCCATCTTCGGAACATAAGTGGTCCAACCTAATTCTACAGCTTTCTCTTCAAGAGCTTTTCTCAATCCTCGGTTTGCCGATACGCCTCCGGCAAGCGCAATGTGTTTAAGACCTTGTTCTCGCGCTACTTCTACCAGCTCTTTCATCAGGATTTCGACGATGGTATACCTAACGGAAGCGCACAAATCTTCCAGATTCATTTTTACGAAATCAGGGTCCCGTCGTCTGTTTTTTTCGAGATAGTTGAGGATATTTGTTTTCAATCCGCTGAAACTGAAATTGTGACCGTTAACCTTGGGCCACGAAAATATATGGGACAGCGGATCGCCCTTCTCTGCTAACTGATCAACCTCAGGCCCTCCCGGATATGGCAAGCCCATCATTTTTGCGGCTTTGTCAAATGCTTCTCCCGCTGCGTCATCCATAGTCTCTCCCAAAATGATGAATGAATCGGCGTTTTGTACTTTGATCAGCTGAGTATGTCCACCACTTACAGTAAGGCATAAAAATGGAAAAGGTGGAGTAGCACTTCCGTCATTGATGAAGTGCGCTAAAACATGGGCCTTCATATGATGTATCGGTAGCGCGGGAATACCCAATGACTGAGCCATGCTCTTGGCAAATGAGCTGCCGACTAAAAGTGATCCTAGCAAACCCGGACCTCTTGTGTACGCAATGGCTGACAGCTCTTTAGCGTGAATACCTGCCTCTTTCAAAGCAGCGTCGACAACTGGAATAATACTCTTTTGATGAGCCCGAGATGCGAGTTCGGGAACTACGCCTCCATATGCTTCGTGAATGGTTTGGGTGGCAACAACGTTGGCAAGAATTCTGTCATTCTTGATCACCGAAGCGGAAGTATCGTCGCAAGAAGATTCGATTCCCAATACAATAAAAGGCTCTCTCTCGTTCAAAGGTGGTTGCGTTGTGTTAATTTCGCAAAACTACAAGGTTACGACAATTAAGAAACTCAAAAAAATAGCGATCGCATTAGGGATCATGATTCTCTTGGTCACGCTTTTTTTGGCACTAGCCCTGAAGTCGAGCTTTGTTCAAACGAGACTCGCACGGGGAGCAGCTATTTATCTTTCGGGGCAACTCAATGCCGAGGTTCAAGTAGAGAAATTGGATTTCAGGCCATTCAACGGTTTTACGTTAAAGGGCTTCCTGGTCAAGGACCAAAGATCAGACACCTTGCTCTTTGCGGAAACGCTTGAAACAGAAATTGAAAAACTGGATTTCAAAAAAGGAGTTTTTTCGTTCGAGGAACTGAATCTTACGAATGCCAAATTTTTCCTTTACCGTATTGATTCCGCAGGTACTACAAATTTGGATTTTCTAACGGATTACTTCCGAACTGAAGAACCGACAAAGGACAAGAGCGGATCAGTTTCTCTCTTTGCCGAATCGCTGAATATAAAAGGCTCCCAATTCGTTTATGAAAATCTCTTCGGGCAGAACGCCGAGAACGGCATTGACTTCAACAACCTGAAAATAGTTTCAATTAATGCTCAATTCAGTGCTTTCAGAGCAGAAGGAGATTCGTTGAAAGTAGATATAAATCAACTGATTTTCGAAGAGCAATCAGGTTTTGGCGTCAAAGACTTTCAATCAAATCTGAAAATAGACTCTACAGGGATCTATGCCCATCAATTGTCATTGAAAACAGCCAATAGCAATATTCAAGGTAGAATAGGCCTTCTTCACGATTCCCTTCCTGACTATTCTGAGTTTATGACTTCCATTGAATGGGATGCTGAATTTTCTGCAAGTCAGGTCGATCTGCAGGATATAGGATACTTCACCAGTGGTTTATATGGTGTTGATGTGGATTTGATTGTTCATGGATTGATCAATGGGCCCATATCCAACCTCAATGGACGGCGCATGCTTATCCTTGCAGGTGATCGAACAGTGTTGCGCGGAGATATCGATCTAACGGGCTTACCCGATTTTGAAAATACCTTCATTGATTTCAGAATCGGAGAGCTCAGAACAGATTATCAAGATCTTCTCAATATTGGGAGGGCTCTACCCATAGAGGAGTCATTGGCAGAGGTGTTGCCCATCGAAGTTGATCGAGCCGGAGATCTTATGTACAATGGTTTTTTTACCGGATTCCCTCAGGATTTTGTGACATTCGGAACCCTTCAAACCGAAGCGGGCTCTTTTGGACTTGACCTTAACTTGGAGCGTGATACGATTAAGGATGGGCTAAAATATGTAGGGGCGCTACAAGCGAATGCTGTTAATGCAGGCTTTTTATTTGATGTGGACAGCCTTGGGTTGGTATCAGGTGACTTCACTGTGAAGGCCTTTTCGCAAGAGACATTTGAATTTGCAGATATCCAAGGAACCATTACTGAGTTTGGCTATCGAGATTACAACTATCAGGACATTACATTGGATGGTAAATTATCGAAACAGCGGTTTTCAGGTTCGATCAGATCTGATGACCCGAATGTAGCGTTGAACTTCAAAGGCCTGGTAGATCTTTCTCAAGCTGTTCCATACTATGACTTTGATGCTGAGATTTTCAATCTAAATCTCACGGCCCTAAATATGGTCAATTTAAAACAAGAGTTGAGTGTCATGACCAATCTATCTCTTGATGGTCGTGGAAGTAGCATAGATAATGCTGCGGGGAAACTCGTAGCCACCCAAAGTCTTCTTTGCTATGGAGATAGTTCTGTAGCAATGAATGATCTGGTATTTACCATATATGGAGATTCGATAAACCGAAAAGTGAGTTTCGATAGTGACATAGTTGATATATCCATCACAGGAGTTTTCAATCCATTAGAACTTCCTGATGCCTTTAGAAACCTTGTTGCCGAGGTGATGCCCTCTTTAGCAGAGCCAGTCCTTCTAGACGCAAAAGAAGTCTTTCAGTTTAGTATCAATTATTCTACTGATAATGCTATTACATCTTTGCTGATTCCGGGCTTGAAAATCGATGCAAACACCTCGCTTTACGGAAGTTTCGATTCGGAGCAGAGAAAGCTTGAGCTATCCTTTTTAAGTCCGGGAGTTGACTACGGCAAGTTTTCGGTTGAAAACATTTCAGCTGATATGGGCAAGAATGGTGAAATCTTTAAGGGCAGAATATTCGCCAATAATTTTTTCATAGACAGTCTCAACTTTGGAAATCCCGATGTAGACATAGAAGCCTACAATGATTTTATAGAACTTAAAACAGGCTGGTTTGCGGCGACTGGAAATAACTCTGCAGAGCTCGAATTGCATGCGGACTTCTTCAGTAAGGACCACTTTATAGTGGAGCTTGAACCCGGATATTTCAACATCAGAGATTTGAGATGGGATATTGATGAAAGAGCCATTTTTGAGAAAGATAGTACATCCATGATTTTCGATTCCTTTTTAATTCATTCAGGAGAGCAAACGGTAATCTTGGACGGAAAAATAGGCCTGAGTCGATTAGACACCATCCATTTTAATATTGAAAACTTCGATTTGGCTTCTCTGGATTCGATGGGCCTCGGAATGCAGAAGGACATAGCGGGACTTGTTAATCTTAAAGGAGCTGTATCAAATTTCTACGAGTCAACTGCTATTGAAGCAGAGGGTGATGTTGAAAATTTTGTGTTTGGAAAACGGAGTATTGGCAATTTAATCTTCTCGAGCGCGTATCAAGGTGATTCGGAAGATTTGAAAATTAACGCTACTCTGGTTAACGAGGGTAGAAAGCTCGTAACTTTCGATGGAGTGTACAACACAAAAGGAGACGACGAGATGCATGGTGACTTAATTCTCGATGATTTTAACTTAGATATTTTGAATGAGCTTGGAATACCCCAAGTCTCAGATTTTTCAGGTAGAGCTGATGGACAGATTCAAGTTGAGGGTGTACTCGCAAAACCTCAACTAAAGGGCCATATTGATTTTGATAAGGCCCTGTTCAAGATCGATTACCTCAATACGTATTTTGTCTTTGATGATCGCGTCAGGGTTGAACCTGATTTCTTTGGTATAGATTATAAGCCGCTTCTTGATTCAAAGGGAAACAAAGGTTTTGTGGTAGCTTCTGCCTTTCACGAGGACTTCGCAAATTGGTCATATGATATCAGTGCTGATGTCAATAATTTCTACATTCTGAATACTACACGAGAAGAAAATAAACTCTATTTCGGTCAAGCTTTTGCTACAGGTTCCGTGCAGCTGGGTGGATATGAGGGTAAGCTGGAAGTCAATATCGATGCTACAACCGAAAAAGGTACAACGATCAATTTACCACTGGATGAAAATGAAGAAGTTGCCCTCGAGAATTTTGTGCACTTTGTAAATGAAGACAGAGAACTTGATACCGAGCGTGAAGTTGACCTTTCGGGTGTGAGTATGCGCTTGAATGTAGATGCCACTCCTGACGCTTTATTCCGAATCATATTTGACGAGAAGTCAGGAGATATCCTCCAAGGAAGGGGTGCTGGAAAAATTTCTCTGGAAACCACAGAGTCAGGCGAGTTCAATATGTTCGGGCGGTA